>CAIVOO010000119.1 GCA_903907555.1 uncultured archaeon
AAGCAAAAGTGATAATGCACTGCTTCGGCGGAAACATGAAATTAGTCAAGAGGATGGCAGACAACGGCTGGAGCTTGTCAATACCAACATCAGTAGTTTACGACAATCACTTCCAAAAGATTGTAGAACTCATAAATCTGAACCAGTTATTCACAGAAACAGATGCTCCTTACTTAAGCCCTTGGCGTGGCAAAAGAAACGAGCCTGCATTTGTTGCAGAATCAATAAAGAAAATCGCAGAAATAAAGAATATATCAATAAAAGAAGCTGAAGAGCAGATTCAGAAGAACGCAAATCATATGTTTTCTATTTGATAAGTTCCTACAATCGCTTCAATTCCATCCTGCAAAATATAAAGTTTGAACATTTCTGGCGCTTGCTTGTCAACACTGATAAGAAAATCATTCCTTAGTGAGTCTCTGTTAATGCACAAATCAGTGTTCGATGAATTGGTTCCATTGTCGTGGGTGTGGAAATTCCCTACGTGCATTTTGCAATTTTCTGCTTCTTCCTGATGATATGTGCTGTTTAGCAGTCTGTTGTACGATTCAATGGCTCCCTCAAGAATTTCTCTATTGCTCGGGTTGTCCCTTGCGTCTTCCAGATGTTTGATTATTGAGCTGATGTTCTGCTGCCAAGAAAAGCTCTGGTTGTAAGGCGAGCATTCTCCGTATGCAAAATATCCTGTAAGTTTCTCAGTAATTGATTTAATGTCCTTGACATCTGCTGTTGCAGGGATGAAAATGTTATCTCCAGACTTGTTCCTGATCTGTTTGAATCTGAATCTGTACTCATCAGCGCACACCTGCCCTCCAAGCTCGCTATTAGAATTCAAAGCTTGCTTGGCAATCCACTGCATTTCGTAAGCTACAGCAGGCTGTTCTACAATATGCCTTACATGCTCAAGCGTAGGGCAAACTTGCATGCATGCCAATTCAAACAATAAAGCCAGTTCTGCTATCATGCTCGTTCGGAAAACCAGCGCTATTTAAATGAATATCTATATAAGAAAAAGCTTTATAAACCCCCTCCTTCTCTTTCACGTAAAATGGCAAAATTAAGGAAGTTTGTGTGTTATAGAAGATTAGAAAGACCTAACACAAGAAAGTCAAAGTATTCTAAAAAGGGTTTTGTCAAGGTAGTTCCTGCTTCCAAAATCCAGAGATATGAATCTGGAAATCCAACAAAGAAATTCAAGTACACAGTTCTAGTAAATGCTAAAACAAGCCTGCAGATAAGGCACAATGCATTGGAAGCTGCAAGGCAGACAGCAAACAAGGTTCTTGAAGGAAAGCTCACAAAAGACGGCTTCTACATGAAGATGAGAGTTTATCCGCATCACGTTCTAAGAGAAAATCCGTTGGCATCAGGAGCAGGTGCAGACAGGTTGTCAACAGGTATGGCACACTCGTTCGGAAAATCCATCAGCATCGCAGCCCAGGTAAGGGCAGGGCAGCCAATCTTCCAGATTAGTGTTGATGACAACGGGCTTGAGTTCGCAAAGAAAGCCGGCTTGAGAATAAAGCACAAGGTTCCTTGCGATTGTCATATAGACATCATAAAAAATTAGCATTCTTGAACTGCTTTTAGAATAAACTCACTCAATTCTTTAGGCCATCTCTTTTTTATTTCATCTTTGTGTTTTTCAATCGCTTTCAGAACATCATCCCTGATATGCCTTTCGCCTTCAATCAGCTTGACAAGTTCCATTTTTGCATATCCAGGAACGTGAGGAGCATTCCAAGCCATTTTCTTCAGCTTGTCAAGCTCATCATTCTTATTTTCCTCTTTCTTTTCTTCAGATTTTTTCCAGATATCTTCGTAGCTTAACGGGGTTTCAATCACATCTCTGTATTTCTTCAGCAGTTCCTTGTCTCCGTCTTTCTTCAAGGAAATCTTTGCAAGTATCATCCTGTGCATTCTTCTTGCGAAATCAATCTTGTCCTCTATTTTCAGCAAATCAACATATCCCTGCATTACAAGATTGAACGAGAATGGGCTTGGTATCCTTGTTTCAGATTCTACAACTTTTATTTCATCATTTTCAAACTTTTTCAGATAGGCAGCAGCATTGTTTATGTCCATCAAATCTTCAAGAACCTCTCTTTTTGCTTCTTTCAGTATCGGGAAATTTTCAGATATCCTCCTGACTGCATTAAGAAGAATCATTGAGGAAACCTGCTGTCTTCCGACGTGTTTTGTATGCCCTTTGTATGAACGCAGAATCATGAATGAGCGCATTGCGCAGTGCCTGAACCTTCTTTTCAGGACTTCTGTCTGCCCGATAGCCAATTCTAAAACTTTGTAAAGCTCTTTTGACTTCAGTGATTTGAAAGCTTTCAAAGGATTTACGCTTTTTGTGTAGCTGACATAAAATCCATTGTCGCTTATCCCAATCTCAACATCCTTGTGCTGCATCCTTCCGATTGCGAAACCTACAGCCCTTGACAGCGCGTCGTTGACTCTTCTTCCCAGAAGAGTGTGGAATATTGCTGTGTGCTTCTTATCTTCGATATAATATTCTATCAATAATTTCTTATCTGAAGGAATCTCAGAATAAGCGAACTGCTCATAAAAATATTCATAAATTGCATTAGCTGAATTCTCGTCAACATAAAGATAATCATTAATGAATTGAATTATGTCTTTTTTGCTGTTCTTTCCCTTGAACTTCTCTTCCATAAGCCTTCTGAACTTTCCGATGTCATTTGCCAAGTCATAGCTTAATGGAAGCATTTCAGAAAACCAGCTTGGGACTGTCGGCTTCTTGCCTGCAACTGCCTGCACCTGCGCAACCATCCCGCGTGCGAATAAGAATTGGTATGTGTCTCCTCCTAAAACAAAAATATCTCCTCGTTTCAGCCTCTCAAGGAATGCCTCATCAATCATCCCAATAGTCTGCTCGCCGATCTTTACTTGCATTCCTGTCTCGTCAGGAATTGTGCCTATGTTTGTCATGTAGATGACTCTGCCGAGCTTTCCCTTCCTTCCTATAAATCCTGTTTCCTCATCATACCAGATTTTTGCGAATATCCATCTGTCTTCAAGGCTGACATATTTTCCTGTAAGATAATCTATTATCTCGCCAAAGTCTGTCCTGTTAAGATTGTGATAACAATAACTTTTCTTTATCGTCTTGTATAATTCATCAATGTGAATGTTATCTTCTAACGCTATTCCAACAATCTGCTGGGCCAAGACATCCAAACAGTTTGTTGGTATGTGTATCTTGTCAATTTTTTTCTCAATCGCGTTTTTCAGAAGGACAGAGCACTCAATCAAGTCATCCCTGTCGAGAACAACAATCCTTCCTTTAGTTGTTGCGTGAAGCTGGTGCCCTGAACGTCCAATCCTTTGCAAAGCTCTTGCAACAGACTTTGGGCTTCCAAGCAGTATTACTAAATCAACAAAACCAATATCTATCCCTAATTCCAAAGAAGTCGATGAAACAACACATTTGAGTTTTCCTTCTCTTAACCTTTTCTCAATGCCCCTTCTATGAGCTGCTGACAATGAGCCGTGATGAGCTCCGATATTCTCTAGATAATTCTGCGGATATTTCTCTTTAAGATGATGCACAACCCTTTCTGTGGCTGCCCTTGTGTTTGTAAAAACTAATGTTGTCTTGTGCTGCTGTATCAGATTGTCAAGCAGCTCATATAATTTGTTGTTGAGCGTATCAGCAGAAACTTCAACAAGATTAGGCACAGGGCTTATGACTTTCAAATTCAATTGCTTGATGAACTGCACGTCAACAATCTCGCAATCCCTGTCTCCGACAAGGAACTTCGCAACTTCTTCTATAGGCGCGACTGTTGCGCTTAATCCGACTCTTGTGAATTCTGTAATCCTCTGAAGCCTTTCCAATGTCAATGATAGATGCACTCCTCTCTTGTTTTCTGCCAATGCGTGCACTTCATCAATTATGCACCATTCAACTCCTTTGAAGAACTCCTTGAACTTGATGGAAGTAATCATTATAGCCAATGATTCTGGAGTTGTTATGAGTATGTGCGGCGGATGCTTGAACATTTTTGCTTTCTCTGCCTGAGTTGTATCTCCTGTCCTTACTCCAACTCTTATCCCAAAATTTTTGCCAGACATCTCTTCCATCTCTTTTAATGGATTGAGAAGGTTTACTTCGATATCGTAGGACAATGCTTTCAGCGGTGATACATAGACGCAGTAAATGCGGTTTTCAAGAAGCCCTTTTTCTGACAAATCAACTAATTCATTGAGAACTGATAGGAATCCTGTAAGCGTTTTTGTTGCTCCTGTCGGCGCGCTGACCAAGATGTTCTGCCTTGTGTGGATCGGAAGCACGCCGTACAGCTGAGGTATCGAGAATTCCTTGAATCTGCTGAAGAACCATTTTTTTACTGTGGGTGTTAGTATGTTGATTAATTCTTCAGGCTTGTTAGCTTTTTCCTTGAATCTTAAAGTCATGAATGTGAACTGATAATAGCACCTTAAAAGGTTTATGGACACAAATGTCCAGTGATAATTTTATAGCATCTCGAAATGCTTGATGTTTGATTTTGGGCTGACGTCTCCCGGATGGAGCGTCCCCTCTGTCAGCTTGAATTTGATAATGAAAGGCATTTCGCCTTAAGATGCTATAAATTATACTAAGAACAACTCATCCATCTCATAGTCTGATAGCTTATCTTTGTTTATGAGCTCCTTGAAGCTCTTTTTTGCCTTCTTTTTAGGC
>CAIVOO010000120.1 GCA_903907555.1 uncultured archaeon
CTCTTTCCTATTCTCGCTTCTATTAAATGAGCTTTTTTTGCACCATACGCACTACAAAGACCAAATATTGCAAATAAGATTCCATAGAAACCTATGCTTAATCCTACCTGTCCATAATAAATATAATAAGACCACACCCCTATTATTCCAACACTAGTTATCAGTGCTGAATATATCATTAATGACCTAATTTTTCCATGATTGAGGGTGTATTTTACAATACGGAATATTTCTTTCAAATGATTTTTTGATGTAAGTTTTTTTCTTTTTGGTTCAACCAACAAAATTGCTAGCGGAAGCAGAATTAAGGCAGTTCCAAAATTTATATAAAATGGAAGTCTCAAAGCAACTAATGCCAATAATCCTCCTAAAACTGAAGATATTGAATCACCCATCTTTTGATAGAACTGAGCCTTTCCTTCAATTTTCTTATAATCAGACTTATTTTTAATTTGAGCTAACGTGTCATACAACATAGCAGAATCTGTTCCAGACATCATACTTGCTGTGATTGCAAGAATCATCTCTGCAATAACCATCCCTATAAAACTATATGAAAAAGCATATACCAACAATCCAATAGGAAGGAACAATGCTCCCAGAATAAGTGTTTTCTTTCTGCCTATTACATCCGAAAGATATCCAGAGGGTATTTCTAAGATCAAAATTGTTGCTGCATAAATTGCTTGAACAATATAAACTTGTGTTGCAGTTAAACCATTTGATATATAAAAAGGCATTAAGATGGGTGCAATAAGCCAAAAACTACTAAATAATTTATAAAGATATATTTTCCAAATATTCGCTTTTATATCACCCATCAATGGTTTGGGGTGTTAAGAAGTTTATAAAATCACCTTTTTTGAATATTCAGTTCTTTATTCTATAGAACAATTTATCTTTTTTCTAATTACTCGCACAGACAGCAAAAGTTAGATTTAGAACAAACAATGTTTATTCCGCCAGTTCTAGAACAATATGCTTCTTATCAGGCACTGAAACAAATATTTCCCTGCCTTTTCTTATGTTCAAGCTTCTCACAACATGACTGTTGAAATACATTCCCAGCCTGTCCTGTGACAGTTTCACAATCTTCTGCCTTATTTTGAGGGGAGTATCCCTTAATTCTTCAAGAACTTTTTTTGAAGAGTCCTGCTCGAATTCAAAGTAATGACATTTAGGGCATTGATGACTGACAGCCTTGTTTCTAGCTCCAAAGACTTTAACTTCGACTTTATCCAACTCAGTGCTGCATTTTGGGCATTTCATTTTGATTTTTTTGCATTAATTACAAACAATATCTGGTTTTTCACTTCAAACAGGACATAATAGCTATCTTTTTCTATCACGAATTTGTTGCCAAGCTTTCTTGGGTTCTTGGTCGTGAGTATAATCTCAACGACTTTATCCCACGGAACATCCTTCTCATGCTCCTCGAGGTAATGGTTCGTTGGAAACATACCCTTGAAGTATATGAAGTTAGTCAATACTACATTAATGTAGTATAATAGACTATATAAACATTGCGATTTCAAAATATCCATAGTTAATATTTTGTCATTTGAGTATATCAATTCGTGCTGTCTAGAAAAGGACAACACCATTTATATACCGACAATTTTCGAGAGCCCACACTAGTAAAAAAAGTCGCTATTAGTCATGCTATATGCGAAACAATTTTATACTATGCTATAAACAATCCTCTTATGCTCAACGACAAGAACAGGTTGATGCTTTTCATTCTTGGACATTTCATTACAGAGACAAATAAATCTTTTACAGACAAGCCGCTGGCATTGTCTGTCTCCAAGGCGGATTTTATCGACGCTGTGATGAACTTGGGTGTTGTTGCTAAGAAAGAAAGGGCAATATACAAGAATCTGGAGCAGATACAGAAGGACAAATACACGCTCTACAAGAACAAGCAGCTCTCCCTGACAAAGAAAGGGCAGTCAGCTTACCTGCAGATACATGGCGGAATAAAGCCTTACCTGAAAGCCTTGGAAGACATAAACGCTTCTAACATATTCAACTCTGCAACCAAGGCGCAGACGAGACTTAGATAATCGCAAGTAATAAATATAAGAAACACCAACCTGTCTCCAGGTTGGTGTAGGAGGTTTCAGCAAGCTATCTTCTCATCATTCACCATGAATGGTGTCAGAGAGTGGTCGCCTCATCATCAACCTCCTTTTATTTTCTCAGAATTTTGACTATAACAATTCGAGCTGTCCTAAACCAGACAGCACCTTTTTAAACGCCTCAGAAACCTTTATAAACCCCCTCTCTCAATCAATAGTAAAAGAGTACGAGTGATTACAATGGGAAGAATAAAGACTAAATTAATGAAAAGGCACACATTTGACATATATGAAAAGTATGGCAATAAGGTGTCCAAGGATTTTGCAGAGAACAAGCAGATGCTTCCTGGCATTGCAGAAGTACATTCGAAGAAAATCAGGAACATCATTGCAGGCTATCTTACAAGGATGGCTAAACGACAAGAGACTTAAGGGGGGATTACTATGGGAGACGAGAACTCTTTGTTCATAGGAGCGAAGCCTTTTATGAATTACGTGACAGGCGTTGTCATGCAGTTCACTACGAAGGGAGCTACGGAAGTAATAATAAAAGCCAGGGGAAAGTTTATTTCTAGAGCAGTTGATGTTGCAGAAGTAGCACGAAAAAGATTCCTCGCAGGCGCAGTAGATATAAAAGATATAAGGATAGACTCTGAAGAATTCAAGAACCAGGAAGGCAAGATAGTCAGGGTTTCTGTTATTGAGATAACGTTAGCTAAGAAATAGATAGATAATTCTTTTTTTATTAAATTTTATTCAGGGAGGGAATCCTAAGTAGTGCTTGAAGTGGAATAGATGCCCTACCACCCACCATCGCAGCAAGAATCGAAAGCGCAAGTGTCTTATATTCTACATCGATGAGGGGC
>CAIVOO010000121.1 GCA_903907555.1 uncultured archaeon
GAGTTAAGAACTTCAATGGAAGGGTGTTGCTGTCCGAACTGTCTGGAGAATTCGGAATTGAGAGCAGAAGACTGTGTGAAATTCTTATGGAAAAAGGCGTTGCTTTTGAGGAACGTGGAATATTGCGTTATTTCGACAGAGATACTGCTAGATCTGCCATTGAAAGATGCAGTCCTGATGCTACGATGATAAGCGTGGATGAGATATCTAGGTTGTATCCGCAGAAGACGCAGAGGCAGGTAAGGGACAATCTTTTGAGGACTGGCATAAAGCCGTGTCTGAAATTTTGCAGAGAACTGTATTTCAAGTCTGCCGAAGTTCCTGTTCTTGTTTTCAAGGAAAAGAAGCCTGATTCAAAGTAACGTTGATTTTTCCGCATTTGATTTCCAGCTATATCCTACAGCCTTTTCCTGCATAAAACGCATAGGAACAGGCTTTCCTGCATAAAAAACCATACCTGAAGTTCGGGAGAGAACTGCATCTCAAGACTTGTTTCTTGTTTTCAATAAGTCCGGTGAACTACCTCTGCCTAAAGGCAGAGGCTTCTGGTCTCTGCCTAGTGAATTCCAAAGTCTCCATAGGCTCTGAAAAAACAGACGCTTCCTGCTTCTTAGTAAAGGATTTACAAACATTTGCAGGGATCCCCAACTCCACAGGCTTGACATTCCTACGTTCCGTAGGTAGTTGTTTTTCTAATCTTATTCTTAATCCCTCCTGAAGAATATTCAGTGCTGCATTCCAATCCCTGTCAATTACAAGGTTACAATGAACACACACAAAAATCCTTTCTTCAAGACCTACTTTCTGTCTCTCATGGCATCTACAGCATCTCTGAGTACTTGGAAAAAATCGGTCAACCTCCGTAAACGTATGGGCTTTGCTCTGCAAAGCCCTCATTATTCCGCCTACAGAGGAAAACTGTACTGATTTTCCATATCTACCTGAATGCCAGCCCTTTACATTTTCATCTTGCATACAAATATTTTTATACTTCTTCGCAATCTCTGAAACTATCTTGTTGATTCTGTCTTTTTTACAATTGCTGGTCTTCTCAATGGATCTGTTTATTTTACCATATAATTTCCAGCAGTTGCTTGACTTCCTGCCCTTGATTTTGTGACTCGGCTTGTTCTTCAGCTTCCGCTGAAGATGCCGAGTCCGCTTCGACACAGGAAATTTCACATTGTATTTTGTCCCGTCTGATAAAGTCAAGGCTGTAGAACATCCTACATCTATGCCTACGGCTTCTGAAGGGAATATTTCCTGATTTATTTTCGGTACAAAACACGTTACCTTCAAATAAAAATCTCCGTTCTTTCTTGTCAACACAGCATTCGCAAATTCTGCGTCTTTAGGTATCTGATGCTTTCCAAGCAACTTGAACTTCATGGAGCGGTTGCCCTGCAACCGCAGAAAATTGCCGTCCAGTTTATAGGTGATTCCAAACTGGTCAAGAGTTATAGAGTCAACTCTCGATCTGAATTTCAATCTTCCTACAGTTTCACCCTGTTTTTTCAAGGAAGAAAGAGTCTTGATGTTGGAAATCTGTCCTCTGTTGATTGCCTGTTTCATCTGTGAACCTATGACTTTCAGTTCATGAACAACTGGATTTCTGTCCTTGTCTAAAGCATTTACCTTGTCTATCTTGGTGTCAACATGAAAAATATCTGACTGTGAAAGATAGTGATTATAGACCCATTTTGCTTCGGCAAAAAGAAGGGAAAAATACGAAAGTTTCACTTTCGTAAGCTTGTCACGATCAAGCTTGAAGGTGAAAACCTTGCAGTCCTGTGACTTGCGTTTCTCTTTCGTCTTCGAAAGAGAATTCTTCCAAACTTCCGTTTTTTCTTCACGAGTCATTCCTGAATTTTCCTCTGGTTTTCAACATAATCTTTCAAAATATCTATAGTCACATTTCCTGTAGTAGCCAAAAAATAAGATGGAGACCAAAAGGAATCACCCCAAAGTTTGTCTTTTAGAAAATTCTCATGAAGTTTTCTTATTTTTCTAGAACTGTGTCCTTTCAAAATATTGATGTATTTTGTAATATCAAGGGTTGGTTTGCATCTGAAAAGAATATGAATATGATCAACTCCACATTCTTGTTCAACAACATCAACATCAAAATCAGATGAAATTTCACAGATGATTTTCTTCAAATCAGAAATAATTTTTTCATCAACAAAAACTTGCTGACGAAACTTGACAACAGTTATGAAATGGTAACAAAGGGAAAACACACAATTGCTTGTCTTATCTAAGTGATACATGTTTTTAAGTTCCTTTTTATTTTCTTTTACTATAAGATAAATATAAACAAAAAATTATGAAATTTCCTATTTTCTTACCCAAATCGTTCTAAATTCCATTTTCAATTATCAAGTTTTTTACATGATTTTTGATAATCCGCAATTCAACCTCCACCTAAAGGAAGAGGATTTCTTGCGGAAGTTAGGTTAAACTGAACTCTGAGCACTACGAAAGCCCTGCATCGTCATCTATGCTTATGAGGCATTACTGGAGCTGGCTACAGGATTTGAACCTGTGCGGAGATTATACATCTCAACGGATTACAAATCCGTCCCTTTCGACCACTCAGGACAAGCCAGCATATTTGGAGTTGGGGGACAGAACGGGCTACCTAAAGCTACTTACATCTGCCGCCGAACTCCTTTTATAAATTTCAAAGAACTTTGTTATAAAAGAAAAAGGCGAACTCTTTTGAAGTCCGCCTGATTCTTTATCCTTAAATGTTCTAGGTATAATTACAAGCGGACACCTCCCTTACCTTTAATTGTAAAGGTTGTTCCTATCGTATTATTTATACCTGTGAAC
>CAIVOO010000122.1 GCA_903907555.1 uncultured archaeon
AGGATATAAATTAATCTGTGATGAATGCTCGAAGAAGATAGCTTTGTATGTTGTCGAGGAGTTTTAAAGATGGTGACAGAAGTAATCGAAGGAACGAGTTATAATTATCGAGGTGTAGACGTGAAGAACACAGCTCGACAGAGTGAAACAATATCTGTAAATGGAAATCCTAATGAAATATTTGGGATAAAAACCTGTAAAAGTTTTCGCAATTATCTGCAATCCAGGATAACATTCTTCTCAAAACGAGATAAACAAATCGAAATGATGCTAAGAACAGTGCTAGGAGTTTATGATAAGTTTCATCCTGTTATGAAAGCTACAGTGGAAATCAAGGAGTTCAAAGGAACAGATAGCCTAGAAATCACTAAGTTTGATAACTACTTTGAAACAGTGCAGCACAGAAAGACTGATGAAGGGATAAAGACAATAAAGCATAAAATATCATTCAAGGAGCTACGATACGTGTATTTAGCCTGCAAGAGGCTCCAGATTAACGAAAAAGCTCAGACTAGGGATATTGCTCAAGAATACTGTAAAAGCAAGGAATTGTTCGTTTATGAAGGTCGTAGGCTATTTGATGAGCAAGGCTACTCCTGGAATTACTTTTTTGGCTGCAGAAGTCTATACACCCCTTTTAACCTATGCCTGAAGATACTGGAGTTCTACAAGTACATTGCTTACTACAAGGATGGAAGAGTTGAAAGGATTGCTGAGACCTTTGAGTTTCAGGAAGAATTTGAATGAGCTGGAAAGACTGGGTTGTTATGACTTACCAGTTTGTTGGAGGGTTGTGTATGTTCCTGGGTGGAGTTTCAAATGATTGTATTTATGATGGAGTGATGCAATGCGATATGCCTAACTTGAGACCTTTGAAGATTTGGGCTGGGTTTGTTGGGTGTCTGGTAATCTATTTGATAACAGATATGGGTAACAGGGCTGCTAAAAAGAAAAGGATGTTGAAATTAAAAAAGAGTAACACAAGATTTAAGTATTTAAAAAAATTGAAAAAGAAGAGGAGTGATAGAAATGAAATTAAAAGAAACTAAAGGAGATGAAAATGAAACTAGAAGTTGGAAAATTTTATAAGATAGTTATTGACGTTAATGGAAGGGTGCTAACATTTTCTGGAGAAATTTTATCTAATGATAATGTGTTTGTGAGTTTCAAAGATAAGTATAACAAAATATTGAATTACAATCTCAGGACAATTATTTCTTTTGAGGAGATTGATGGAGGGTTCGATGGTTAACGGAGATATTTTGCAGGAGAGAACAACAGACAAAACTTTAGAGGAATTAAAAAAAGAGATTGAAGATAATTTTTCAAATGCAGAATACAAAAGTGAAATAGTAAAAAGTGTGTTATCTAAAAAGATGGAATTAAGAAAAGTTTTTTTGCTGCTTATTATGAACCATCCAGAACGGATTGGGAAACTTATGGAGTTTACTTATATTCCTAAAAGAACATTATACACTCATCTTTATCAACTGATTGGACTAGGTTTAGTAAAAAAAATAAGTATATTAAATGTAATAAAAAAAGAAGGTAAGAGTGTAAGTGAAGAGGAGAAAATTTGTTTGAATAAATTCTATGATTGGACAGCTACAATGGCTGAAGGACAAAAACAATTATTCACAGGAAAAACTAATTATTGGACTTTGAATGGGCTTGGCAAGAATACAAGTATCATTGAGTGGGCTTTGATATGTGAAAAAAAAGCTAAACTTGGCGAGGATGATATCGACGATGAGAAATAATTTAGAATTTTCTGCACACTGGGATTTCTGCACACTGGGATTTCTGCACACGGTAAACCCGTTTTTTGGGTGTTTTTTGAAAACTTTCTGCACACTGGGATTTCTGCACACGGTATACTCATATTTTAAATTAATAGAACCTATAAAGGCAAATTAAATTTTAAGGGAAAAACAATGACAAAAATAAGCAAAGGCAGTTTTTTTGGAAGCAGGATGTGTGTGCGTGTCGACGATAAAACCCCTCCACATACCCCTATTTTTTTAAGATTACAACTAAATCCTGCACACTGGGAAAGCTGCACAGTAAACGTTAATGTTATAGTTAATGCTATAGTAGAGTTTCGATATACATACAGCAGTATGCTTCGGAACACACACACACAATGGATAAACAAAAGATAATACAAAGGAACCAAGAAGAGAGAATGGCTAGGATTAATAAAATCAAGAGTATCATATGGTTAGTGTCATCCCAGGGTAAAATATCAAGCTACAAGAAGCTTGTAGCGGAATTTTGCCTATCTGAGGGATTGGCTAAGAGGACTG
>CAIVOO010000123.1 GCA_903907555.1 uncultured archaeon
AGGGATTCGCTTGGCATGACAGGCAAAGAGTACATTGTCGATCCTACATCAGGAATATTGAGAAGCCTGCAGTGCGCCTGCATACCTGCAATCGTGAGCTGGCTTTCATTCTGGAGAAGCGGGATGGTTGCAATAAAAGCCTGCTTCGAGTCAATCCTGATAACTGGAGACGGCTCGTCAGGAATCTGCCAGGAAGTATTATCAGTATTCATTTGCGATATAATTTATGATTTAATCAGCTGCTTTGTCAAGAAATATTCTGCATCTGCAGGCGGAAGGTCCGAGGGAATCGGAAAATTCTTTGCAGCAATTTCAGGAGCAGGGACAAAAGTGCAGAATTCAGTCATTGACAGGTATGGAAGCAGTAACATATTCAAGGCATTGTTTGCAGACAGGAAACTGGTGCATGCAATCTGCTTATTCGCATTCACAGGGCAATGGATATTTGATGTTGAGGGAATACTGCAGGCAGACTTCCCAATACCAATCAAATCAAAAGCTTTTATCAACCCATCGCAAAGAAGGTTTGTTTCAGCAAACACAGTTACAGAGCCGAAAGGCCTCACAACCTGGAATTATAATATTGGCGTTGCGATAATTGCAGGCTCAGATTTAACTTACACAGTCACATTAATCTGTTCAGATGATTACAGCTGCGACCCGACAGAGGGATTCAAGGGAGGAAGATGCGACTGCGTTGATTTGAAAAAGCAGATGGCATCAATAAATCTTCCAGGAGTGCCTCCAACGATGAAAGCAGGAGAAGTCCTGGGCGCAGGCGGGCAGGGAGCTGTATTCAATGAGAACAGGGCAGGCCCTTACAGATATGACAAAGTGGAAGTTTCATGGACTTACACAGACAAAGACGGAAAAGTAGTCACAGAAAAGTCAGATCCTATCAAGATAAGACAGATTGGCGGCGGACCGCCATCGTACTGCGAGTTCAGCCTCACAAAAGGAGCTTATGTGTGCAACATAGAATTAGGCGCAGAGGATTATGCAAGGTTTGTGCAGGAGCCGAGGCCTGAGAAAGCTGTATTCGAAACAGGGGACTTCCTTGCAATAACTCATGAGATAGAAAATACTTATCCAGAGAGCGCGGCAGCGTACTGCTCAGGCTCTATGTTCTGCGCTTACACAAGATTCCTGAAAGTCACTGTAAGAAACCAGAATGGAAATGAAATTTATCCCGGACCTGGCAGGGAACCAGATGCTATACCAATAAACACGAAAGGCAGGGTGAACATAGACGCTCCTGCATCAAAATTGGTAATACAGACTTCAAATTTCCTGCAGGCATCTACACAGACTTTGACTCCTGTATCATTAAGTGTTGGAATAAGTGTTAGAGCTTCAGCAACACCGACTGCTAAATTCGGACCTGCGTTATTCACATTCAAAGGAAATAAATTTGATGTATGCAATGTTCCTGATGATGCAAGAATTTCAGGAGATCATATTGTATCAGGAGCAAATACTCAGCCATTAACAGTGCAAGGCTGTCAACCTGGTGGAGATGTAAATGCAAAATCATCAACAGAATATCTTGTAAGATATGGAAACGTAGAGTTTTACGTGACAACCAACCAGCCAGGCAGCTTGGATGGCAAGATGGCTATCGTTAGATATGACCCGCCAACAACAGGGCCTGTCGATGAAACAAAATATTGCCCGACAGAACCAGTCGTATGGACAGTGACTTCATTATTATACAATGCAGAGCAGATGGCTGGCTCAAACCAGTTCATGCCGTCTGCGCAGTCGATTGACAGGAAGGAAATAAAAGTCCAGGTGCAGTGCAGAAGGACAGGACAGCAGGCAGGCAAATTCATACCTGAATTAAACAGCACAGGCACAATACCGTTGCAGATGGCGCAGGATGGGCAGCAGATATTCATGATTAATGGCGTAAATTATACAATAATAATGCAGACATTGGACATATTCAGGGCAGCTGGAGGAATATATGATTCCTCAAATGCAATGAAATGCCAGTTTGACTTGAGCAAGACTCAAATCACAACAACGCCAGGATATCCAAACAAGGCATGCACCATAAATGGAGCTGCACCTGATGTATGGGTGGTGCTTGACGGAATAGATACAATATCAACACCAAAAAATGCGCAGATAAGAATATTGAATCGTGACCCAACAAATATGGGAACTCAGTTCCCAGGACAGCAGATTCAGCAGCCAGCAGTAGGCTATCTTGCGCCGACAGAGCCTGTCAGCAAATCTGATAAGGTAAATTATAACTTGGCAAACTGCGATTTATCATCCCAAACCAAAACAGCGCTGCAAAAGGCAGTCACATTATTGGAAGGAAATGAGAAATTTTATTTATCATCATGCAGCAGAACCGTGTCCAAACAATCAGACTTGTTTTGGCAATGGGCGACAGGGCAGAAGGCCGAGACTGTATGCGGTCCTACAAAGCTTGTAGGAGCCAATAGGGGAAACATTACTTGGCTGAACGAGCATAAATCTGACATAATGAATCCTTCACAATACCAATCGTGCCCGCATGTAAACGGCGTTGCTGTCGATATTGCTTTGCAAAATAGCGCAGCTCCTGACAAGACAATGAGGCTGAAGGAAATCATGTGCAAGGCAGGATTTGTGAACTATAATGCAGAGACTTGGCATTACGAGTATGGCGATGGCTCATATTACTGGAAAAAATTAAGGCCTGACACTCTAAACCCGAGTGAAGTGTTAATCGGCGGGCAGCTTAGTCCTCTTTGTTATTATCCATCGACTGCATCGCAGCCTAAAACTAATGAAATACAGCCAGAACCAACGGCAGATGATATTGAACAACAGTGCATTGATGGATACATTGCTACGAATCCAGGGCCGTGCAATTGCATGGGAGCAAGGGTTGATGACCCTACAAGCAATCAGTGGCTGGGAAGCAGCTGTTGCAGCAATACACTAAAGCAAGGAACATGCACGTAAGGAGGCAGTAACATGAACATACTAATCCAGTCAGCAATCTTCGGATTCATCGGCGGGATAACAAGAGCATTAGTCGGAATACTGAAGCACAAGAATGAGAAATTCAAGTGGGGAAAGCTTCTTTTCACAGTTATTGCTTCTGGCGTCATTGGTGTTTTCACAGGGCTTTTGATAACAAGCGATTACAAACTCACTTTGCTTGCAGGCTATGCAGGCACAGACTTGATTGAGGGATTGTACAAGGCAGCGAAAGAGAGAGGAGTTTTTGGATGAAGTTCTTCAAACCTTTTTCCAATAGTTTCAAAGACATAAGAAAACATCCTTACTATTTCGCTCTATCAATAGTTGTTGATATCATATTCTTCATTGTTTTAGGAATGGCTGTTCTTCATTTTACAGACCCTATAATGGACAAGATGCTTGCAGCAAAAGATATCCTGCAGTCAGACGCTGCCAAGCAGATAAATTTCCAGGATAATCCAACAAATCTTGAAGGATTCGGATATTTGCTGGACATAATCGGAATTTATCAATCTCTTGTCAGCGATTTCGCATACCTTATACTGGTTTTGATTTTGCTTTGGATTGCTTTCCAATCATTAAGTTGGTGGGCTTGCTATAAAATTGCAGGAAGCAGAAAGAATTTCTTTGTCTATCTTGCATCATTTACAGGGCTGACGCTTGTTTTCGGGGCAATACTTGGAGTCATTTATTACGGCTCATTCAATCTCCTGCTGAAAAACATGTTCTCGCCAGTTCCGCTTGTTAGCAAGGAGATGATAGTCTACGCAGATTTGGTTTTGACTGTTGTTGTTATGTATTTCTACAGTATTGCCATATCAATTGATGGAAGCTTCATTAATGCGCTGAAGAACTCATTTGTCGACGGAACAAAAAAGATACTGAAGATTCTTCCTAAAATAATAATCCTTCTGATAATACTTGCAATACCATTTGTATTTATGTATTATGCTGTGATGAGCATGATGTTCTTTGTTTTCATAATACTTGCAATAATATCAGTGATTGCAGTAACATATGCAAAAATAACATTAATAGAAATAATAAAGAATTAGGCTGCTTTCTTTTCAGTTTTCACAGGCTCATATTTCTTGAAGCTCTCTGTAGCAGTTAAGACATTTCTTACATAGCCCCTAACAAAACCATTCCATTTATGCGCCAGCGCATCATCGCTTTCTGACTTGAATTCCTTTGGAAACATCGAGCCGTATTTTGTTCGTATCTGCCCTATAATCTTCTTATGGGAAGCAAAATCATTTATGTCTACCCTATCGAAAATCGCTTTTTCATACATATCTAAGTGATCTTGTTCTATTGTTTCACCTAGTTTGTTAAAGACTTCAGCAAGTTTTCCCTTCCTGGCTAGCTTGTAAGCTGCCTGTGACTTTCCCTCTCGTTCATAAGCTGCATCCAATATTTGCAATGCCTGAGCCTGGGCCATCTCTGGAGGAAGTTCTGACTTGTACACTGCCTTATGATTTGCCTGTATGTATTTTGTAGCTTCGTCCAAGAATTCATTCCATGAAGCAACTTTAAGCTTGGTTTGCTTCTTGATTATGTTGTGATGCGCTTCTGTATGCAACTTTGATATACTGTCAATCTTTTTCTCATCAGTAACATCTTTGACTATCTTATCAAGATCAGGACTCTTTTTCTCATCTTCAGGCATGATTCACCTCTTTAATATAAACAACAAATGAGAACTATATTAAAAACTTTTCCTATGGCGTGATTAATCCGCCGGCAGGAACTATCCTATTTGCAGGCATATACGACTCGAACATCTCTTTTGCCTGTTTCTGCATTTTTAGGTAGAATCCAACTATGTTTTGCCAGTCATCTTTCATCCTGTCAAGATATGAAAGAATCTTGTCTTTGTCGATCAATCCTGAAAGCTTTGTTACTGCTTCTTTAACCAGCTCTTGATGCGCTGCATCGTCGTCTGGCGCTATTTTTGTTATAGAATTATATTTTACCGCATTAATGTGATTGTTCTCATAGTAATTTGATATTGCTTCAAGCACCCTGTGCATCTTGCCCTTCTTTGCGAACTGTTTGTAGAGCGCATTTGCCCCGCCGTCTTTCTTGTTTATCTCATTAAGAATTTCAAGCGCTTTTGCCTGGGCAACCTCTGCAGGAAGCCTTGCCCCTGTTGTTTTTGCCTCATAGTGCTGCAAGAATGAAGTTACTTCATCTAGATAATCATTCCAGCATTCTGACTTATGCTTTCTGATTGTATAGCTGTGCAAAGCTCCTACATGTAAATCAGTGACTTTTTGCTCTGCTGATTCATCATTATACTCGGCTACAATCCTCTCCAGATTAGTCATATCACTACTTACTGGTAGTACTAATATATAAACCTTTCGCTTTTAGCAAGATTTATATATAAATAAACACCACCTATAGTTATGCCAGCAGACAAATTTAATGAATATCATAAAAATCTGACAATAATCTTGAAATCAATGTCTGAATCACTAAAAAATGAGCAGTTCTCGCAAAGGCTTCATGAAGACGAGGCAATAAACTTAGTTTTGCAAAAGGCTTGCGCAAGAGAAAATCATGTAAGCGCAATGCTGACCCATCTAAACGCTGCAAAAAGCTTTGCATCAAAAGGCAATCACAATGATAAACATCAGGCGCTGGCACAAGTCAGAAACCAGCTGCTGGCTTTCGAGAAATCATTGGTGCAGAATCCGCCAAAACTTCCTGATGAGGATAATGACCATGTCACGAATTTAGTAACAATCTTCAGGTTCACTTTCAGCGAGCTGATTAATTCTACAGACTAGTGCTAAGCAACATTTAAATATTATGCAATAATTTCATCTATAATGGCAAATGACAACGCTCTTTGGCTTTCAATATATCAGCCGCATTATAGTCATATGATTGCCATTCTAAAGGATATCAGAGCAATTGCAGATAGATATGCGTCTACATTCAAGCATTCAAGCCTGGGCGATGTTACAATCTTTCTGGAAAACTATCCTTCAAAAATTGCTAAAGATATCGAAGACAAATTAAAGCAGGTCGAGGCAGCGTATAAGCAGAATGAATTTGCAGCCTTGAAAAGCGTGAATGCAGATATAGAAACTCTTCTGAACAAGCTTGATGCGAGCATTTATACGCATCTGCAGGGCAAGGCTACAAAACTCGAGATGCAGCTGCTGCCAATTTTCATTACAAATCTAAGAAATTCCTTCGCAAAGCTTCCTAAATAAATTTTTTCAGATAATCTTCTTCAGTAAAATGCATTTCTCCAGGAATAATTATGCACTACAACACTTTCTCGCGAGAAAGTGAGCAAAGATGCGTGCGACCTACGCTGCGCTCGGTCCCACTAGGAGAATTTTTTCAGATAATCTTCTTCGGTAAAATGCATTTCTCCAGGAATAATTATGCAGTGCATTGGCTTCCCAAAATCAAAATTGATTAAATCTATTATTTTTCCATATTTTATTATCTGGCTGCCGCATCCAAGCCTTGCGCATCCAAGAACAAGCATGTTTTCAGAAATAACTTTTTCCTTTCTTTTCTTCTCTATTTCAAGTAAAATTTTCAGCCCTTCATTTATAGTCATAAACCTTTTTTCATTCGGACGCAAATCAAATAAGACTAATGTGTGCAATCCATTCTTCTTGTTAGTCTTTAAAACATCATAAGCAGTTTCTGGGAAAAAATTCTTTTCAGGGAAAGGCATGCTTGTAGTTTTGCCGAACTTGTAAAGCTGCAGTCCAGTCGAACCTATTGTAGTGAATATTGAAGAGTTGTGGATGATTTCAACTTTTATTCCAAGCCCTTCAGCTCTTGTAATTAAATCAGTATGTGTGGTGGCAGCAACAGGATCTCCAACAACAAGCAAGATAACATTTTTTTCTTTAGCATCTTTTAGTATTGTCTTCTCTGCTTCCTGCTCAACTAATTTCCTGTCAGCAACAATTATCTTTTTTCCATAGAACTTTTCCAGCTTGTCTACGCTAACCTGCAAGACAGCAGTATAGTTCTCCAAATAGACAACATCTGCTTTCTTTACAGCTTCCAAGCCTTTGACTGTTATGTCTTTCTCGTCACAGAGCCCAATACCTACTAAGTATAACATAAAACTGAAAAAGCAAGAGACGTTTATAAAATTGATTCTTTTTTCCAGCAATGCTTTCTGCGCAATAATTGCCTGTTTTCACTACTTGTCAGAACTAACAGTTATCTATACTAGTATAGCTTTTTGTATATTGCAATATATAGATTGATTCACAGATGTATTTATATATGAGTTATATATAAGAGAAATATATAAAAATTTGAGTTTTTTGGCGAAAACCCAGATTTGAAAATTTTTGGCGAAAAAATCGATTTGGCGATCGACTAGTTCTAAGGAGTGTATAGTATCCACATATATTTAAAGATTTTGGTAGTGAAAACTATATTCCGGGGTATATGAGAGATACTACCGATAGCAAAAAATTGAGGTGAAGAACCGGGGGAGGCAAAATGGACTTTTTGGTACAAAATGCATTAAAGCAAGAAAACGTTAAGGAATTTGAAGGATTGGATGTTGGACAGGCCAACATAAAAGTGATTGGCGTAGGTGGAGCAGGAAATAATATGGTGAACTGGCTCTACAAGAAGGGAATCAAAGGCGCAGAGATAGTGGCATGCAACACAGACCAGCAGCATCTGCAGATTACAGAAGCTGACAGGAAATTCTTGTTAGGAAGAAATGTGACAAGAGGACTAGGTTGTGGCGGATTCCCAGAAAAAGGCTCAGAAGCTGCCAAGGAATCATTACAGTCACTTAAGGAATCTCTCAAAGATTCAGATATGGTATTCGTTTGCGCAGGTATGGGAGGCGGAACAGGAACAGGAGCAGCTCCAGTAGTTGCCCAGGTTGCCAAGGACGCAGGCGCAATCGTGATTGGAACAGTCACAATGCCATTCAAGATTGAGAGAGCGAGAATCGACAAGGCAGAATTCGGACTGCAGCAGTTAAGACAAGTGTCAGACACAGTAGTCGTCATCGACAACAACAGACTAGTTGCAATTGCAGGAAATCTTCCAGTAACTCAGGCGTTCGCAGTTGCAAACGAGTTGATTGCGACAATGATTAAAGGAATTGTAGAGACAATCGCAATCCCATCATTGGTCAACTTGGATTACGCAGATGTAAAGGCGATTATGACAAATGGAGGAGTTGCAGCAATAGGCGTTGGCAGCTCAGACACAACAAACAAGGTTGAAGAAGCAGTCAAGGGAGCCTTGGCAAATCCATTGCTCGACATTAACTACAAGGGTGCGACAGGAGCCATCATCCACGTGGCCGGTGGACCAGACCTGACACTCGACGAGATCAACAGGATAGGAGAGATGGTAACCGAGACAATGGACCCAGACGCAAACGTTATCTGGGGAGCAAGAGTTTCTGATGACATGAAGGGAAGGATAACAGTTATGACAATCATAACAGGAGTCCAGAGCCCATACATTGTCGGAAAGCAGGACTACAGGAAGCCAAGCGCACAAGCAAGGCATGTCAGCAACGAGCTCGGCATAGAAATAATCCGATAAGGATTATTATTTTTTTATTTTTTTATATTGGCAAGATCACAACTCACGATCACCGAATCACGGTGTGTTTTCTTGCCTTCATTATTTAACCACCCCCAACAAATTAAACAATGAAGGCAAACCTGGCCCTTCATGCGGCGACGCATGAGGGCGCTTTTTTTATACAAAGTTATAAAAATAGCCCTGTAATTCTTACTCGAGGGGGTAACAAAATGAAAGCAATTAATTGTATTTTGATTATGATAGTTTTAGTACTTTTAGCTGGATGCGCGCAGCAAACACAGCAGTTGCCTGCACAGACACCGCCAGCAACTCAGCAGGCAGCTCCGCCTGTTGCAGCAAAAGCGCCTGCAGCAACTGAAGCAGCTGCACTAACCAATGATGTGGCTATAAAGGATTTCGTATTCATGCCAAGAGAACTGGCTGTCAAGAAAGGCACAACAGTAACTTGGACAAATGAAGATTCTACACCGCACATAATTGCATTCTCGGATTCAGAATCGCAGCAGCTCGGCAAGGGAGACACATACAGCAAGAAATTTGATACAACAGGAACATTCGAATATCATTGCAGCATACATCCGAGCATGCAGGGAACAGTTGTTGTAGAATAAGTCTAATTTGTTACAGATTCTTTTTTCTTGAATTTCTTTTTTATCTTTTCGCGAAGCCTGATTAGCGCAGGCTTTATTCTCTCGTGCAGCTTTGCTGCTTTCTTCTCGACGTATTTCTTGCCTGCTTTCGCTTCACGCTCCCAAACACCAGAGTATCTTGATATTGTTGCATCTAAATCTCTTATCCTGTTTCCGTAAGTCTCTATGAAAACTTGCGAATATAGCTCTGCTCTTGGCGGCTCTGGCGGGGTTTCGTTAGGATAGCCTATCGGAATAACTGCCTGCGGCCTTGCAGTGCCTGTTATTTTCAGTATGCGCAAAAGCATTTCTTCTTCGAAAGCCCCGACCCAGCAGGCTCCCAAGCCTAAAGCATGCGCTGTCAGCAGCATGTTTTCTATTACTGCTGCGCAATTTTGTATTGAATAAAGCTTTTCTCCTCTAAGTCCGTAATGCCTTTTCTGCAAATCAGGAACATCAACAACCAGCAATATCGCAGGCGCTTTTCCAATCCACTGCTGCTGAAGGCAGGCATCTGCAATCTGCTTTCTCATATCTTCATCTTCAACAACTATAAATCGGTAATTCTGAAGATTTCCTGCAGAAGGAGCAGCTCTGCCAGCAGATATTATCTGGGCTATCTTGTCCCATTCCACAGGTATATCAAGAAACTTTCTTACAGAACGCCTTGTGTGGATGCATTCGATTATGTCCATATATGCTATTAATGAACAGCTCTTTTTAAACCTTATCTCTTACTGGAAAGGGCTAAAAGGCAAAAGATTTATAAAATACCCCCTTCGGAATTAATATTATAACAATTAATAGGAGGAATTCACTATGGGAGAAAAGATGATTGACAGGATGCAGAGGATGGTTAACCAGCCAGTCAATATTAGAAATATTTGCACAAGCGCTCATATTCACCACGGCAAGACTGCTTTTACAGACAATCTTTTGGCAGCTGCTGGACTTATGTCAGAGAATCTTGCAGGAGACCTTGAAGGTGGTATGGCTACATGGCTTCACAAGGACGAGCAGGAGAGGCTGATGACTGTTGATTCAGCAAACGTTTCCATGGTTCACGATTTTGAAGGACAGGAATATCTCATTAATCTGATTGACACGCCTGGGCACGTTGATTTCGGCGGAAATGTCACAAGGGCAATGAGAGCTATCGATGGAACTGTAGTTCTCGTATGCGCATCAGAAGGAATCATGCCGCAGACAGAGACTGTTATCAGGCAAGCTCTGAGAGAAAGAGTAAAGCCAGTTCTTTTCATTAACAAGGTTGACAGGCTGATAAAGGAAATGATGATGGGTCCTGAGCAGATTCAGAACAGGCTCACAAAAATAATTCTTGAATATAACAGACTTGTAGAAAAAATTGCTGAGGAAGAATTCAAGCAGAAATGGAAAGTCAACATAGCTGATGGAAGCGTTGCATTCGGCTCTGCAAGAGAAAATTGGGCATTGTCAATACCTTACATGCAGAGAACTAAAGTTTCTTTCAAGGACATATTGAATGCTTACAACCTTCCGACAGAAGAGGAAAGAACAAAATGGTTCTGGGAGCACGCTCCGCTGAACACTGTTGTTCTTGATATGGTAATCAAGCATCTTCCAAATCCGCTGAATGCCCAAAAATACAGAATCCCAAAAATCTGGCACGGCGAACTCGATTCAGAATTAGGAAAGTCTATGATAAACTGCGATCCGAATGGGAAAGTTGCTTATTGTGTAACAAGAATCCTTATTGATCCTAAATCAGGCAGAGAGATTGCTGCAGGAAGGCTTTACAGCGGAACAATAAAGGAAGGGATGACAATTTACTCAAGCCATCAGAAATCAAACCAGAGAGTGCAGAATGTTTACATGTATGTCGGAGTCAAGACGGAATCTTTCCAGAGCGTTCCGGCAGGCAATGTTCTTGCGCTGGCAGGAATAAACACTTCAGCAGGAGACACAATTACAGAAACTCCTGAACAGCCTTTCGAAGATTTGAGGCACATATTCGAGCCAGTCATCACAAAAGCTATCAAGGTCAAAAATTCGCAGGACCTGCCTAAATTAGTTGAAGTCTTGAGAAAAGTCGCAAAGGAAGACCCATCTGTCAAGATAACAATTAATGAAGAGACTGGAGAGAATTTGATGAGCGGTATGGGAGAGCTCCACCTGGAAATCATAGAGAATAGAATCAAAACTGAGAAGAAGCTTGAAATCCTAACCTCAGCGCCAATTGTTGTTTACAGGGAATCAATAACAAAGGCATCGCAGATGGTTGAAGGAAAATCCCCTAACAAGCACAACACGTTCTACTTTACTGTTGAGCCTGTTTCAGAAGCATTGACGGCATTGTTTGCAAATGGGGACATCTCAGACAACAGAATAAAGAAGAAAGATCCTGAATTGAGGAAAAAGCTGATAGGTGCAGGCCTTGATGCAAAGGAAGCAGACCAGATAAAGGATTTTTACAAAGGAAACATATTCCTTGACGCAACAAGAGGGCAAGTTTATGGAAATGAAGTCATGGAACTCATCCTTGATATGTTTGAAGATGTCATGGAAAACGGACCGCTCGCAAGAGAGCCGTGCCTAAGCGTTGTCGTAAAATTAATTGATATGAAGCTGCACGAAGACGCAATCCACAGGGGGCCAGCACAGGTTTACCCGGCAATCAGGGATGGCATTAGAGGAGCCATGATGACAGGCAGCCCGATAATGTTCGAGCCCAAGCAGATACACTTAATCGAGGCGCCTACAGAATACAATGCAGCAGTCACGACATTAGTCTCGCAGAAGAGAGGGCTTATCCTTGAAGTGAATCAGGAAGGGGACCAGACAGCAATCAAGGCAAAACTTCCTGTCATGGAACTTCTCGGCTGGAGCAGCGACTTGAGGTCAGCTACAAGAGGAAGGGGAAACTCATCGCTTGTAGACCAGACATTCGAGAGGCTGCCAAGAGAGCTGCAGGAGAAAGTAGTCAAGATAATAGTCCAGAGAAAAGGACTGACTGCAGGACAGCTAGGAGCATAATTCTTTTTATTTATTTAATTTTTTAAATGCGTAGTTCTCATTAGCTTCCAGCCCGAACATTTTATCAATATCGAATGTTCTTCCCATATAATTGAAAACTCTCGGCCAGTAATGGCTGTTGTGTGAAAGCCTTTCCCTCTCAAGAACTCCTATTTTGCCATCGCTTATTAGTCTGCATGTGTCCACGCCTGCCCTTTCAGCCTCGCCTTCCAAGATTGCTGTGAGAATCTTATCACGCTGAGGCTCATAACTTGGAAGCGGCTCAAGCCTAATCAGCAGTTCAGAAAGAAATTGGATTTCCCTTAAATCATTATCAGATAGTCTTGCGAGCATTAAAAAATAATAAATGCTGGAGCTTTAATTTAAGCTTTTAGCTGATGCAAAAGATATATCTGAGAATAGCTTTTTATACTCGTTCAAATCTATTAATTATATGGAATATTCGAAACTTGTTGATTTGTACCAAAAGCTTGAGTCTACTCCGAAAAGGCTTGAAAAGACTCATCTTCTGTCAGAATTTCTTAAGCAGGTTCCTAAGGAGGATATGCATCATATCATGCTTCTTGTGCAGGGCAAGGTTTTTCCAAACTGGGATGACAGGAAGATAGGGTTTGCAGCAAGATTGGTTTTGAAAGCCCTGACTATTTCCACAGGCATTAGTGTTGATGATATGGAAAAGTTGTGGAAAGAGACTGGAGATTTAGGGCTTGTTGCAGAGACTGTAATAAAAAAGAAAAAACAGGTAACATTATTTTCACAGGATATCACGACTGCAAAGGTTTTTGCGAATGTTCAGAAGATGGCAACTCTCGAAGGAGAAGGCACTGTTGACAGGAAAGTGCAGCTGCTTGCAGAATTATTGACAAGTGCAACGCCTAAAGAAGCAATTTACTTAATCAGGACTGCTCTCGAAGACTTGCGCGTCGGTTTGGGAGAGGGAACTATCAGGGATGCAATAGTCTGGGCTTTCTTTGCAGAAAAGATTGGAATGAAATATGACTTGCAGGAGAATGATTTGGTTCTTCCAGACAATAACCGCGAGCTTTACGAGCACTTTTCAATTGTTGTTCAGGAGGCTTACGACATCACTAATGATTTTTCAAAAGTTGCAGAGCTTGCAAAATACGGCGAAGAGAGATTAAAGGAAGTTTCTTTGGAGCCTGGCAGGCCTGTAAAGGTCATGCTTGCGCAGAAAGTCCATTCCATGGAGGAAGGATTGGAAAAAGTTGAGGCGCCTGCAGCGATTGAGAACAAGTATGATGGTTTCAGGGTTGAAGTCCACAAGAAAAATGGCGAAATAATGCTTTTCACAAGAAGGTTGGAGAATGTCACAAAACAATTTCCTGAAATAGTTGATTTTGTACGCGAGAATGTTGCCGGAGAGTCATTTATTTTAGATTCAGAAGCAGTCGGATTCAGTCCGAAGACAAACAAATATCTTCCATTCCAGGAAATATCCCAGAGAATCAAGCGAAAATATGATATTTCTGAAATGTCGTCAAAGTTTCCTGTCGAATTGAACATTTTCGACATACTTTATTACGAAGGCAAGAGCTACATCAAGGAAGAATTCCAAGTTAGACGAAAATTATTGGAAAAAATCACAACACAAAAGCCATTGAAGATAGTTCTGGCCAAAGAGATAATTACAAGCGACCCTTTTGTCGGACAAAAATTTTATCACGAAGCAATCAATTCAGGATTTGAAGGTGTTATGCTCAAAAATCTGAAAGCTCCTTACAAGCCAGGCTCAAGAGTTGGGTTCATGGTTAAGCTAAAGCCTGTTTTGGACATGCTTGATGTTGTAATCACAGCAGGAGAATGGGGCGAGGGAAAGCGCTCTGGCTGGCTGTCCACATACACAATAGCTGTACGCGATGAAGACACTGGCGAATTCTTGGAGATTGGCAAAGTCGGAACAGGGTTCAAGGAAAAAGATGAGGAAGGCGTTTCGTTCAACCAAATTACTGAGCTGCTTAAGCCTCTTGTTATTTCTGAAAAAGGAAAAGAAGTGATTGTGAAGCCGGAAATAGTCATTGAAGTCTCTTTCGAAGAAGTTCAGAAGTCTCCATCATACAAGTCAGGCTACGCATTGAGATTTCCGAGATTGGCTCGCTTGAGGAACATGGAGCGCTCTGCAGAAGACATAAACACATTAGCTGATGTTGAGGATATATTCTACGGGCAGAAAAAAAGAAGTTAATTTTGTTAGCATCTGCTCGAGCTTTATGTGAATTTCTATAACTGACATCTCCCGTAGGGAGCATCCCCTCTGTCAGTTGAAAAATTGTTTTATAGCTCTCGCAAATTGATGCTAACAAAAAATATATAATAAAAGAATTAGAAACTTACTGTTCTTGAAGCTCAGTCGAAACTGTGTCTCTATGGATTGATGCGAAGCTTGGCACGACTGCTATCCAGTCCTCTCCGAAGCCTGCGATGTCTCCTTCCATTGCGTCGCAAGTTTTCTTGAGCTTGTTGATTGCTCTCTTGAGCTCGATTAAGTCCCTGTCTCTCAAAGGTCTGATATTGATTAATGCGATTGTGTAACCTTCTCTTAGATTGTCGATTATTCCCTTTATGTCCTCAAATTCTTCAAGAACGAACGGCCTTACGACAATTTTTGCTTTTCCATTGTCTCCAAAATCCGGTGTTACAGAAATGTAGTCGCTTGATTCAACCGGGATATCATAGTCATCAGAACCAAAGCGTTTAAACGAATTTTTTATGCCATCAAAGAGCTTTCCCATACTTGACCCTCCATTAATCCTCTTATAATCTTTATTTACTTTGTAGTATTATAAAGTCACCTACCGATATTTAAACTTTTCTATTTATGCGTATAAGAGATGGAAAAGTATTTATAATGCTACTTAACCCTATGTTTAAATAGTTGATAATATAGGGAGTGGAATATGCCAAGACGATTAGCAGGATTCAGAAAGAGAACAAGACATAAACTACAGAAAACAGCAAGAACTAAGGGAAAAACCAGCTTAAAGAGATTTTTCCAGAAGCTTGCAGTAGGTGACAAGGTCAGCTTGAACGCAGATCCGGCAGTTCATGGCGGATTGTACAGGATGAAATTCCACAACAAAAACGGAATCGTTGTCGGAATGAAAGGAAGATGCTATGAAGTTGCTGTAAAAGACGGCGGAAAGACAAAAACATTCATAGTCCATCCAGTCCATCTTAAGAAACAGGTGTAAAATGTCAAAGATAGATATACTAAGCCAGCATCCGATATCAATGGCGCAAGCCAAGGAAGAGCTTGAAGCAATCAAAAAGCGAGATACAGAGCTCAACTTCAGGGGGCAGAAGACAGAGGAATATCTATTATCATTTTCATTGCACAAGAAAAACGCTGAGGAAGTTTACAAGAAGATTGAGGATCTCGCAATTCCGAGAATGAAGCCTGAGCACATAATAAAAATTATTGATTTGGCTCCAAGTACGCTTGAAGAGCTGAAATGCGCGCTTCAGGGCTACACATTGACGATAACCGCAGAGAACCTCAAAAAAATTGTTACCATAATTGAAGAGAATGTTAAAAAATAGAACCGCTAAGATAAGCACATGGAAAATAAGGAAGAAAACGCAATTGTCTTGGATTTCCTGCCAAACGGCTACGCCTTCGATCCAAGGCCGATGTACAAGAAGACTTCAATAGTGCAAGCCATAGGCAAAACACATTTCTCACTTCTCGAACTTGTTCCGAAGAAAGATGTATTCCTTCAGCCGCATCAGGAAGTTTACATAGGCGAAGGCAAAAGGGACCAGATACATCACATAATCGGAAAGATACAGCTTGAAAAGCTGACATCAACTGCAAGGGCAGAGCTTGATTTTGTGATTAACGAGCTGATTGACAAGAATGAGAAGCAGTTTGTTGAATTCTTCAACACAGCGCAGCCGTTGAGCACTAGAATGCACCAGCTTGAGCTATTGCCCGGCCTGGGAAAGAAGCACATGTGGGAGATAGTCGAGACAAGAAAGGACAAGCCGTTCGAGTCATTCGAAGACTTGAAGACAAGAGTGAAATTAATGCCAGATCCTAAGAAGTTGATAATGAAAAGAATGCTTCTTGAGCTGGAAGGCAACGAGAAGCACAGATTGTTTGTGTTTTAATTAGATTAGGAAGTTCTGCAGTAGATTGAATAAGTATCCGAGAACTATTATTCCAAGTGTGACGACTCCAAAGAATATCATTATTAATTTTAATTTCATAACCCTTCTCAAAATTACTGCTTCTGGCAAACTAAGTGCGGCAGTCGACATCATAAAAGCAAGTGCTGTTCCAAGCGGGATTCCTTTAGCAAATAATTCTGCAGCGATTGGCAATATTGCAACGCAGTTCGCATACATTGGAACTCCTAGAACAGTCGCTATGGGAACTGTCAATACGCCGCCTTTGCTTATGATGCTTTGGATGAATTCTTGCGGAATGTAATTATGTATTGCAGCTGCAACTCCAACTCCTATAAGAATCCACAGCCACAATCTTTTGACGATTGATGTCGCTTCATTAATTCCAAACACAAATCTATTCTTTAA
>CAIVOO010000124.1 GCA_903907555.1 uncultured archaeon
AAGGACCAGAGCACAGAACTGCTTCTTGATGTAAGACATCTATGGATAAGGTCAAGGCAGCTTACTGCAATTTTCAAGATTAAATCAACAGTTCTTGAAGCTTCTAGAGAATTCTTTAAGAAGGAAGGATATTATGAAGTGACGCCTCCAATAATAACAGGCTCATCATGCGAAGGCGGAAGCACGCTTTTCGAAATCAATTATTTCAAGCAGAAGGCATTCCTTAGCCAGAGCGCGCAATTGTATCAGGAAAGCCTGATTTTCTCTCTCGACAAGGTTTATGCAATAACTCCTAGCTTCAGGGCAGAGCCTTCGAAGACAAGCAGGCATCTGACAGAGTATTGGCATCTTGAGCCAGAGGCTGCGTGGATTACTTACGAAGAATTGCAGCAGCTCACCGAGAATCTCATAAGTTATATATGTTTGAAAGTTGCAGAGAGGAATCCAGAAGAATTGAAACAGGTTGGCAGGGATCCTGCAGACTTGAAGAAAATGGTTCCGCCATTCCCACGAATGACTTATGACGATGCATTGAAACTTTTGAAGCAGGATGGGATGGAAGTCGAGTGGGGCAAGGACTTGAGAACTCTTGAGGAAGAGCAGCTGATGAAGCATTATGACAAGCCGCTTTTGGTTCTGAAATATCCAAAATCAATAAAAGCTTTCTATATGAAAGAAGACCCAGAGAATCATGATGTTGTGCAGTGCTTTGACGTACTGGCTCCTGAAGGCCATGGCGAGATAGTCGGCGGCTCTATGAGAGAGGAGAACTATGAAAGCGTCAAGCAAAGACTTATACAGCAGGGCGAGAATCCTGAGCATTACACTTGGTATCTTGACCTTCGAAAATACGGCTCAGTGCCTCACGGCGGATTCGGGATGGGCATAGAAAGAGTTGTGAAGTGGATATGCAAACTGGACAACATAAGGGATACAATACCATATCCAAGGACGATTAACAGGTCTACTCCATAAATGCTAATCAACAACAAAAATATATCTGACGAACTGATTTCTAAATTAATTTCTGACATAAAAAAGAAAAAAGAGCTGTCTCCTGTCAAGGATTCTTTGGTTCAAGAGGAGCTGTTGAAGTTTCTGAAGCAAAATACAAAAATTCTTGAAAGATTTTTGAAGGAGAAAGCAGAAAAATCGAAAGAATATGAGCTTGCTGTCAAAACTATCCGTTCAACTTTAAGAAAATTGCATGGCGCATTTGTTATGGGTGTGGATTACAAGAAAGCTTCTGAAATGATTTCTCAGGGCAAGATTGATGAAGTCATGCAGATGCATGAATCGACAAAGCCAAGAATTTGTGTTTATCAGTCGCTGTACAAAAGAATCTTCTCAATCACAGGAAAGCCAGAAGTTATTGTTGACTTAGGCTCTGGGCTGAATCCTTTATCGTATAATCATCTTGGCTGCAAGCCGAAATATTATGCTTACGAATTGTCAGCAAATGATGTTCAGCTCATTAATTTGTTCTTCAAGAAATCTGGAATTGATGGAAAAGCTGAGCAGAAAGACCTGCAGAATGACTTGGATTTGCCAAAGTCTGACGTTTGCTTCATGTTCAAAATCCTCGACGGGTTCAAGATGACTTCTGGCCCTAAATTTGTCGAGAAGCTGATAACAACTGTTGATGCTAAGTTTATTGTGGCAAGCTTTTCAACTGCAACAATTTCAGGCAAGCGAATGAGATATCCAAGAAGATTATGGCTTGAGAAGATGTGCGAACGCCTGAATTATTCTATTGAGAGATTTGAGATGGCTGATGAATTGTATTATGTGATTGGAAAATAATTATTCGGATAATTCTTTTAATAACTTCATTGCTTGGTTTGCTTTCTCATTCGGAACGAACAAATGGTCGTGATAATATGCAGAAACAGCATTAACACTTATTTCGTGCTGTGCAAGCTTTTTTGTGATGGCTGCCAGGAAGCCGACAGCATTAAGATCTGAATGTACATTCAGCGTAATCATCGACCAAATATTTTTGTATGAAAGATTCTCTGCATCAGCAATCCCCTTTTCAATAATGACTGTGATTCCTTCCCGCTCCCTAAAAATCAACAACGGTCTGTTGCACAATTTTTCGCGCTTGGCATCGGAGACTGTGCAAATGACAAACTTTCCCTTTGCAAGTACGGGATTCATCGATTTCAACAGGATGCCTAGATTTTTGATTGCTGTCATTTTTGATAAAAATGTGGGGAAAGGGATTCGAACCCTCGAACCCACTAAGGGACTGGATGTCCTGCCACGGTTTGACCTTGGCTGTTCCATCATGGGCTTAAGTCCAGCGCATTTGACCAGGCTTTGCTATCCCCACATAAGCTATTATATGTTTTGTTTATTGGTGATTTATAAACCTTTTCTACTTAGTGTGGAGCCTCTGAAGTTGTGTCTGCGGTTTAATGTTTGGTCTCCACCCCTCATAGAAGTAGTATAGAAAACTTAAATAAAAAAATAAAAATACCCAAAAAGCAATGTTTTTTTGGGATTAAGATGCTAAAGCAGCATCAATTACCTGTTTCATGTCGGTATATGACTGAGCCCCGACCACCATCTGTCCATTGATTATGAACGCTGGCGTTCCTGAGACTCCTGCACTTCGACCTTCGGCCATGTCTGATTGCAGCTTTGCGTCATACTTGCCGCTTGACAAACAACTTTCAAGCTTTGCAGAATCAACTCCTGCATCGACTGCGAGTTTCTTGAGACCTGCTGTGTCTCCTGCTTCCATCTTGTCCTGGTTTGCAAACATCTTGTCATGCACTTCCCAGAACTTGCCCTGATCGTTTGAGCACCACATTATCTTCATTGCATCCGCTCCCTTGCCGTGGCCTGGGAAATACTTGAATGCAATCTTCACTTTTCCTGTGTCGACATAATCTTTCATTATGCCTGGCACTGGTGCTGTCCATGACGAGTCTCTCTGCTGGAGATATGCAACTACCTGTGCGTTTCCGCCTGTTGCTGCTCCGCAGAACGGGCATGACGGGTCTGAGAATTCTATGATTGTGACCTTCGCATCTGCCTTTCCTTTCACAGGCGCGTCTCCGATAGCAACATTAACTTTCTGCTGTGTCGGTGCAGCCTGCTGCTGTGTTGGAGCTGCTGCTTCTGTTCCTGCAGTTCCTTTAATCTCTGCCAATGTGTTGCTTATCTGCAACGACAGAGCGATATTCAATAAAACACCTATTATCAGAATGATTCCGATAATAATTACCCATGTTCCTAGATTTTTAGCCAATCTAAATCACCCCACTATCATATATAAACTATTGAACCCTTTTTAAACTTTATGAAATTCATCTACCTTTATTCACAGTACCATAGAATATATTATGTTTAGACTTTATTATCTTGACCTGTACTATGTCGCCTGGCTTTACATTTAAGCAATCCACAACTGCTATCGTCCTATCTTTTGCCACGGCAATCCACTCTTTGTTTATTCTTCCAGGGATTTTTATCTCTGCCTTGACAATATCTCCTTTCCTGAAAGGCGTTGGCAGGGCTTTTGTCTTTGCAATGCTGTAATCTTCCGGCGAGAGAATAAGATGCACTCCATATTTTTTCTCCCAAGCTTTCAGCTGCTCAAAGAACGGCTCCCAGGGAGTTTCCTTTATCGGATTCCTGCCTAATTTATGCTTAAGGAATTTTTGGACGCCAAATCTTAGATTTCTTGCATTAATTTTCTGAAGTTCAACCCCGAACTGTATTATCTTCTCAATCTGTTCATCATTATGCCCTTCAACCAATGTAGGTGAAAGCCCTAATTCAATTTTTGCAACAATGTACTTTGCAATTCTTTTGACATGCTCAACATTGTAAGGCGCGTCTGCCAGGCAAATGGCGCATTCCTGGTCATAAGCATTAAGCGAAATGTTTATCCTGCTCATCCCTGCTGCAACAAGCTCATCCACTTTTTTCTCTGTCAGCAATGTCGCATTTGTGGTCATTGTCACAGACTTTACTCTGGGCAATCTTTTGCAGTCGCTTACAAGCTCGACAATTTCAGGATAAAGCATTGCCTCGCCGTGCGTATTTATGTGAACTTCAACATCGCAGTCCTTGAATTCGATTATTTTTTCAAGTTCCTGAACCAAATATTCTCTTTCAACCAGATAATCGACAACTCTTCTTGATTTCAAACCTTCATCGACAGAGCAGAATATGCAGCTAAGGTTGCAGCTCGTGTTTGGCTTGATTTCAATAAGCGAAGTGTTCCTGTCAACAATCCCGAAAGCATTATTCCCGATAAGGGGGATTCCTGAATTGCTGTGGATGTAATAAGTCCTTTTTCCGTTCAATGAATTTGTTAGGCTGTCGTTAATGTAACGTTCAATAAGATAGTTTAATTTAATCCTTGCTTTCTTCTCAGGCGCATCAAAGCTTATGCTGTTTTTCTTCAGCTCAAATTTTCCTATGCTTTCCAAATCTTTCTTTGGAATAAGAAAATAATAATTTCTGTAGAACAAAACCTTTACATTATCGCCTGCGTCAGCAAACTGCAGTGTTTCAAACTTAAGCTCTTCCATAAAAGCAAAAAAGCAGTGTTAATTTAAAAATGTGAAGGTTACTGGTCTGCGGCATATACATGTTCTATCTTACCAAACCTATAAACTCCATTCTTGTTCAGAAGCATAGATACATATTGGCTTTTATCAGGCTCAGGGCTGCTCATGTTAAGCTGCCTTACATCCCAACTTTGGTCGTACTCTACTAAACCAACAACCTTGCCTTTTTTTGATGCTTCAAGTATTGTGTTTAAGAATTCGTACAAATCAACTTTTCCATTGGGCTCGATGTTTGGTATGTAAACATCTTCCACAACTATTGTTTGACCCGTTCTTTTTCCAGTCAGGATGCCAAGCTTCACAGGGTCTTTGCCATTATCACTAAGCCTTTTTACAAAATCATCAATTGTTTTTTTGTCAACAACCACTTTCATTTAATCCACCTCGAAAACGTTTGGAAAGATTGCTGGGTAATATATAAAGGTATTGTGTCTGATGAAATCAATCTTTATCAACGTATTATAATAAAATATTTAAACAGCACCGATAATAGCAGTCTGTTGGGGTGTATATGGACGAGAAAAAGAACATTGTCATAACTTACGAAACTCTCTTTGAGGTTTTGAGGAAGGAGAAGAGCCGCGAGGAGATTCAGAAGCTCGAAGCAAGCTTCGCTGATGATGTAAGGTCCTATTTCTTTGAGAGAAGAGCGCTTCTTGCCAAGCAAAATCCCGAAGACACATTCGGCGCCTCTGAAAAAGAGAAGATTGAGAGGCAGATTTCAAACGCTAAAAAGATTCTCAGGGAGCTTTATGACAGGCGCGAGAAGAAAATAGTGCTAATGGCCATCAACAAAAGCAGGGCTAAAGGCACGCTTGTCGACAGTTCAGCTCTGTTGCCTAATGAAAAATCCTTTTTTGAGGAGATAACAGCACTTCTTGACAGGCAGAGGGAGGCAGGGCTTCTTCCCTTGATTAGCGAGAAATTTGACTCTGCAGAAGCGAAAGAATTAAAAAGGGATGGCGTTGCCAACAATACAAGCGATTTAAAAGAGTCGCCTTCAGAGGCAGCCAGTTCTGACAAGAGCCTGCTCATAAAATTCGTCGAGCCGGTTCCCAAGTTTGTCGGTCCGAATCTTGAAATTTACGGCCCGTACAATCCAGAAGACACAGCAAGCCTTCCTGAAGAGATCGCGTCAATTTTAATAAATAAGAATTGCGCAGAACAGGTGTAAAAAATGAAACTTCCAAAATTAAAAATGAGATACTGCCCATTTTGCAAGAAGCATACAAAGCATAAGGTGACGCAGTCAAAGAAGAGGACAAGAAGCACAGCGCATCCAATGTCATGGGGTTCAAGATTAAGAGTAGAACAGAGAGGCCAGGCAAGGGGGCATGGAAACACAGGCAGATATTCAAAACCTCCAAAACCAAAGATGCAGGGAAAGAAGCAGACCAAGAAAACAGACTTGAGATACGAATGCGAAGTCTGCAAGAAACAGCACATGCAAAGCAGTGGCTTCAGGGCAAAGAAGCTGGAGTTTGTCTAAAATGAGAAAAGCAAAAGAGCCAAGCAGCAAATTCGTCAAAATCAGATGTCCTAAATGCAAGAACGAGCAGATAATGTTCGGAAAGGCGTCGACAAAAGTCGGATGCTTAGTCTGCGGGAAAGCCCTTGGCGAGCCGTCAGGCGGAAAAGCCAAGATAAAGGCGAGAGTCCTTGAAGTTCTGGAATAAATTTTTTTATTGTTACTTTATTCTTTAGTTAAAAATTCATATTCTAATTCCATATAAGCGCCGAGGTCAAACGCTTTCCTGAAAGCTATAATTGCGGCCTTTATTTTAAGCTCATTGTATTTAGGTCCAATTTTCTTAATCAGTTTATACATGAAATCGTCATCAGCCATAAGAACTCTGAACTTTTTCATTACAGCTTCTGTTTCTTCAAATTCTTCTACTGGCGCCCCTGCGCTTTTTGCAAGCGCCTCGTATATATTCATTCCAAGAATCCTGTAATGGTGCTTTGAATAGTCGTTGCTCATTTTTAGGACCATGTCATCTGCGAATTTCTCCTCGTCTGTTATTACAGCATCTTCCCATTCCTGCTCCAATAAGAACATGTTTGCAATCCTGACAATCTCTTTGTGTAGGGAAGGATCAAAATAGTAATCTTTCCTGAACGCCTTGTAAAGCATCGCTTCATTGAAATTCACAATATCAAAAAGCTGAAGAATCAACGCTTTCAGATTTTCCGGTTTTTTTCGAATGAGTCTTATCAAATGCAATTCTGCTTTCAGCACATTATGTATTTCCAAGAAAAGCTCAATTAGGGCCTGTGTCTTTCTTTTGTCATAAACCAATGCCCGTGAAATATTTTCTATGTCATTCCTGCTCTTGAGCTTCTTTAAATCATCTAATATTTCATGGTCTAATTTTTCCTCATCATCTATGTTTATCAGTTCCTTTGAAACAAGAGCCTCTATCTGCCCAAGCACTTCATTAAGCGCATTGAAATCCTTCAGTGCCATATCCACATTTTTATAATTAAAGAATTTCACCAATTCCTCTCTTTTCGGATAATTATCAATATGCTCCTGCCAGAGCTTTATTCGCTTTTTATCATCCGTCTTCAGCTCTTTCGCTGAGTCTTTCTTGCTTCTGAAAAGGTGGTTAAGTAATGTCATAAATCTTGGAAGCTGCTGTCAGGTAATAAATCTTTTGATGGTTTGTTTTTCAATTAATGGTTGAGGGGGATGTGGGGGCTTAGGCTTAACATTAAACAATACTTCAACAGCCGCCCACACTGGGAATAATAGTTATTACACCATACCTTCTTGACACAAACCTTTTTAAATAAGCTCTGTTCCTTATTATGCATGCTTCATAAGAAAACAGGCTATCCTGAGGAAGGGGAACTGGTTATATGCACTGTAACCAAGGTTATGCCTAATTCTGTTTTTGTCAACCTTGATGAGTATGACAGGCGCTCTGCCATGATTCACATTTCCGAGATTGCTCCTGGAAGAATAAGGAACATAAGGGAATATGTTGAGGAAGGCAAGATGGTAGTCTGCAAGGTCATCAACATAAACATGGAGAAAGGATACATTGACCTTTCGTTAAGAAGGGTTTCTGATTCTATGAAGCGCAGCAAGATTGATTTGGTTAAGCAGGAGCAGAAGGCTGAAAAGATTGTTGAGGCTGTTGCCAAAAAACTAAAGCTCAAGCCAGAATCTGTTTTCGAGCAGGTTTCTAAAACAATCCTTGCCAAGTATTCAAGCTTGTACGAGGCTTTTGAAGCGATTTCATTCGGCTCTGCAAAGATGTCTGATTTTGTTCTTGATAAGACAATAGCTGACGCGCTTTATGCAATCATCGAAGACAAGATAAAGCCTGCGGAAGTTTCGATCGACGGCGAGCTGACATTGAGCAGCGTTGCTTCAGACGGTGTTGAGGTTGTGAAGTCTGCATTGTCAAAAGCTGAAAAAGATCCTAATACTAAAGTCATCTATTTGGGCGGCGGGAAATTCAAGATGAAAGTCACGGCGCCGGACTATAAGGCAGCAGAGAAGATTCTGAAGGAAGATGTGGACTATGCCACAGAATATATCGAGAAGCACGAAGGCACTGCCGAATTCGCAAGGACAGAAAAATAATCATATTCATGAAGCACATACTTCAATGCGCAAAGTGTAAAAAGTATACAATGAAAGAATTGTGCACCTGCGGGGGCAAGGCTGTATCGCCAAAGCCAGCAAGATATTCGCCAATCGACAGGTTCGGGGAATACAGAAGAAAGGCAAAGAGGATTCTCAATGATATACACAAGGAAGCTTAAGGATGTGAAATTCCAGAAAGGCAGTGTCATGATAGAAGGGCTGCCAGGAATAGGAAATGTCGGAAAGATAGCTATAGATTTCTTAATCGATGATTTGAAAGCTGAGAAAGTTTATGAGATGCTTTGCGATGCATTCCCTCATTCTGTTTTTGTGAACGAGAAAAATCTTGTAGAGCTTCCGACGGTGTCGATATACTACAAAAGGGTTGGCAAGAGAAATTTTTTCTTTCTTACAGGGGATGTGCAGCCTCTTGAGGAGGTTGCTTCATACAAGTTTTCGAGGCATATCCTTGATATATCGCAACAGAACGGAATAACTGACCTGATTACATTGGGCGGAATAGGCTTGCCTGCAATACAGGAAAACCCTAAGCTTTTCTGCACAGGAAACTCAAAGAAAGCTGTGAAGAAGTACAAAACAAAAGCAGTGAATGAGAAACTGTACGGGATTGTCGGGCCAATAATCGGAGTGACAGGGTTATTGACAGGGCTTGCTAGCGAAAAGAAAATTGACGCATTCTGCCTGCTTGCAGAGACATACGGGCATCCTATGCATCTCGGATTCAAGGGAGCAAGGGAGCTTTTGAATTATCTTAACAATCAATTCAAGATGAAGATAAATATGAAAAGATACGACAGGGACATACTTGAAGCAGAGTCTGAACTTCTGAAGAAATCAGGAGAGTTCACAGGAGTATCAAAGCAGAAGATGCTCAACAAATTAAAGAGAATAACAAAGGATGTAAATTACATTGGGTGAGAAAATGTCTGGAAGCTTGAAAGAATATCAAGAGATTTGCAAGGCAACTGCCAAGAAATTTGATACTAAAGAAAAAGAGATTCTAACCTGGGGGTTGGGCATAGCAGGCGAGGCAGGGGATGTTGCCAGCTGCATAAAAAAGACATTTGCGCACGACAACGACCAGAGGGCAGGCATAAAAGAGAACATAGGCGATGCATTGTGGTATGCTGCAATGATATGCAACTTCTTCGAATGGGACATGCAGCAGATACTTGACGAGAATATTGACAAGCTGAAAAAGAGATATCCTCAAGGATTCACAATCGAGCAGGCAAAAAGAAACAATACAATGGTGGATTGGAACAAGAAGTGATTATTAATCCTTTTCCTTTAATCCAAGATATTTGCCAAAGACTTTTTTAATATCTCTCAGTATTCCTGGGAAATAACTCTTAATTTGGTATGTTTTCTTTCTTAAGTCAATTATACCTAATGTTGTCTTGTCATAAATTACCCAATAGTTTTGTTGGAATTGTTTAGAAGGCGTGAATTCAATTTCCGCTTCCCCAGAACCATTTCTTGATATGCTCACGCGGCCAACTTCGGGATTTTTTCCGCCATACCTTTCATGTCCATGTGGCAGGGTCAGATATGCTGCTTGTATTGCATTGTTAAGGATTACTTCAAAATCGTTAGAATCTTCTGCCAACGCCTCAAGCCCTTTAAGTTCTTCTTTTATATGTTTAACATCTGATTTTATTCTCCTGGAAATGTCACTTATTTTTCTGGTCATTTGATTCATTGTTTGAAGAAATTGCTGAAGAAGCTTGAAAGCCACGCATTCATCCTTTCCAGCCAGTTTCCTTGGATATTAGGATCATTGACATAGATGAAGTATTTCCTCTTCTCGTTCTCTTTCTCAAGGCATACAGAATCTGTTGTGTAGACGCATCCTTTCGGCTCTACGCAGGCGCCTGATACGCACGGCCCTTTGTTTTCATTGCATGCAATATCCTGGTTTACGCACCTGTTGTCAGCGCACTTGTCCAGCGTGCATCCCCTGCCGTCGTAGCAGTCTTTTGATGTTATGCAGCAGCCTGGCAGTTTTTCATGCAGGCATACTCCTTCCTTGCAATAGTCTGCTGTGCAGGTGTCCTCATCTGCGCATTTTGGTATGCAGGCGTGGAATATTGCCTTCTCGCATTCCCCGCACTGCAGGTAGTTGCAGCTGCCATTGTTGCAGTATTCGTCATGGTTGCACATGGAACTTGAAAGGCATGTCTTCCCAGGGCAGTTGAATTTCATTGTTGCAGTGGAAATCTTCTCGTCAACTGTGTCTGTGAAATAGTCGATTATTAACTTGTACTCGCCATTTTTTGATAATGAGCCATCTGTTGTCTTGAAAATAATTGATTCAGGAATTGTTGAGCTTCTTCCAATCAGGTTGGTCTTTTCATTCTGGAAATACCAGTCTCCTGAAAGCATGGTTTTTTCTTTTGTATACTTGTGAGTTGTTGATACTGTGACTTTATCTGAATAAACAGGCCTGCCATCATGCGAGACTTCAACAACTATGTTTCCTGTATTGTCGCAGTTTGCTGAAATTACATTTAGAGAAGGTTCTATAGCACAGACTATTGGAATCATTAATGCTATCAGCAGGAATATAGTTAACTTTTTCATTTCCCCCTGTATTGTGGAGATTGATTCATTTATAAAAGTTTCTATATTTGCTATTGTCGAGTAAATATAATTTTCCAAAAACTATATAAATTGTAAATGCTGGGATTTGAGTATTGTTTTTGTGAGGTCAAGATGAAAAAAAGCGAGTTGAGAGAAAAATCAAAAAAACAAGAGGCACTGAAGGAAGATGAAGGGAGAAGCTTTCCCTGGCTGACTGTTATTCTTGCTGCTATCGTTGTTATTGCATTGGCAATACTTTTTTATCCATCATCAACAAAGACTGAGGGCAATACGACAGTCATAACTGAAGAGCAGCCTGGTCCACAGATAAAAACTGTAGAAAAAACAATAACTGTTGAAGAGCCTTATAATGTTACTGAGGAATATGAGGAGAAAATTCCGTTCGGGCAGAAGACCTGCGCGAACAAGGGGATGAATTCTACTGTTGTCGAACAAAAACAGCTTATTACAACAAATGCTGAGGGGTTCCCTGCCTTGAACTGCAGCGTAGAAATCAGGAATGATGAGGATTCCAGCGGCAGCTGGAGATACAAGGCCAATGTGGAGACAGATAAGGGGACTGTAGCTGGTGGCGGCTATGAGCTTCTGATACCGGCGCATGAATCAGTTGTATTCAGCTGGATTATCGACCTGCCTGCGGATGTTTCAACATTCCAATGCAATTTTTTTGTTGATGTGAAACCATCGATAGAGAAATGCTTCTATGCAGAGCCTGTCACTTATACAACTGTCAAGAAAATAAGGACTGTGACAATGTACAGGAATGTTACAAAGACAGTGACTGTTCCTGTTGAATGATTGTTTTATTTTTTTACTGTTGTAGAAAGATTTAATACCTCATTTTGTTTTTCTTTGTAAATGCTTGAGCAAATAAAGAGGCATAAAGGCGTAACCATTCTTATTGCATTCATCTTCTTATTCAGGATTTACACTTTATTCCTGCACAGGATTCCTGCGTGGGATGAATCTGTCTATGTTGGAATTGGAAAATATCTATTTTCAGCAGGAACTGCCGGGCTTTTTGAGGACATAAGAGCTCTTGGCCTGCCATTCATCACAGGATTTCTGTGGAAGATTGGGCTGAATCCATTCATTGCAGGAGAATTTGTGATTACATTCTTCACAATGGGTGTTGTGTTGTTGATTTATCTGATTGCACTGAATTTTATGAAAAAAAGTTATGCAATGATTGCTGCGCTCCTGTTTTTCTTCACGCCTGTTGTCTTCAAGTATCATATTGAGATTATGACAGAAATGCCTGTAGTATTTTTCGGGCTTCTCTCAGTTTATTTTCTAATCAAGAACAAGCATGCATTCTGGATTGGCTTGCTTGCTGGGATTTCATTCCTGTTCAGGTTTCCGATGGCCCTGCTGTTTTTTGCATTGATTGCAGTTTATCTGATTGATATTTACTATAAACATTCTAAATGGAAGCATCTGTTCTATCTCTGCCTTGGCGGGTTTGTTGCCCTGCTTCCATTCTTCATTTTCAACCTGATTATTTATTATCCGCAGTACAACCTATTTGAAGCGCTGATACATCCTGTCCTGCAGAACAACAGGCTATTCTCAGGAGAGTACGCTTGGTACTGGGATTTGGGATACTCATTCTATTTTAAGGAACTGGTAATGCAGAATTTTGTGCTTTTGTTTGCATTCGTCGGATTATTTTATTATGTGAAAAACCAGCATTACCGACTAAGGAAATATAACTTATTGATAATCGCTTTAATCATTATCCTTGCGTACCTTACACTACAGAAATGGAAATCTGACAGGTTTCTGATAATCCTGCTGCCATTCCTGATTCTGCTGGCAGTCTATGGAATCTCGCAGGTGAAGGCAAGGCATTTCAAATACGCTGCTTATTTGCTGACAGTAATCTTTCTTGTGTTGTCTTTCATCAAAATAAACCAGCTATGCCCTTACAAGTTCGAGAAGCAGGCAGTGCTTTCCGATTATTATGAGAAGTTTTCTGATGTTAACGGAACAATCCTGACAACAGATCCTGCAATCGCGATGTTCACAGATGCACTGTTGATTCCTGCATACAATAATCTTTCATTCGCTGAGCAGACTTATGAAGAATACAAAGGCAAGGTTGATTATGTGCAATGGTCTGATTCATTTCCGTGCAGAGAAACCGATAATGTTTGTAAAGAAAATAAGGCAAAATTGTTTCAAAAGATAGAATCTGAGAATACATTGTTGTTTGAAAAAGAGAATAATTATCTGTTTAGAGTTGAGTTAGAATAATCAACTGGTTATTGTAGTTTTAATGAAATGATTTATGCAAAAGTTTATAAATCTATTACTACTCAATAATGATAATTAACATGAAAAAACAATCTACACGTACAGGATTAGAGAACTTACCCGTATTTAGTAAAGAAAATTATTATGAAGATTTCCCACACGGTGCTAGATTTATGCTTTTTGAAGGCCCAAACTCTACAGGGTACATACGTATAAGCACAAGTCAAGACGATAATCATGATGATATTACAAAAAGATTTTTTGATGAAATCAGAACCAGCGACAGAAAAAATATCAATCAATACCACCCTAACGGTGGAGGTTTTTATAGATTTAGAAGCTACAACTCACGTACTGGAAAAACTTTAGAAAAACCACTTATTGAATTTGGAGATTTTAGCGCTACTTACGGAAGATACGATGAAAATTTATTACATAAAATTCTTGATGAAGGCAAACCACCTTTAAATGCTGACTGGAAAATACTTAAAAAATGAGATATTTATTCTAAGAAATCTAAATCTTACTCATCATTATCTTGAAGGAGTGCTCTTTGACTTTCTCTTCCTTTGTCTTGTCGTAATTGTCTGATGTAGCTTCATCTATCTCAAGCCCTGTTGCCCCGACTTTCTCTTTTATCTGCTTCTGCCAGTGCTTCAGCGCTGTTTTCAGTTCGCCTATTGCCTCGATGAACAAGTCAATCGTATCTGTCTTCTGCAGTCCGCAGTCTTTCCTGAATGACTGAACCCTTCGCATGACTTCCCTTGCGTATCCTTCTGCATCAAGCTCTTTTGTCCTTTCAATGTTCACGTAGATGAATCCTTTCGAGAATGGTATTTCTATGAATTGTGAAGGGACTTCTTTTTCTATCATCAGCAATTCTTTCGTTATCTCTAAGCTCTTGCCGTTGAATTTAAGCAT
>CAIVOO010000125.1 GCA_903907555.1 uncultured archaeon
AGGGACACAGGCACATCTTCATGCACAGGAACATCCTGCTCAACACCTTTCATAGCTGCAGGAGGATTGCTGTTTAATCAGTATCTGTTGGAGAAATACAACAGGACAATAAACAATCCAAAGATGTTCAGGCTGCTTAACACTACAGGAAGGCAGGTGCCTATGGAGGATGTTACTAGATACAATGGAACATTCACCCTGCCTTATTTTGATGAAGCAATAAACCATTTTGAAGTGCCTCAGCAGAAAGGGCTGGTGTCTATGCTTAACACCTCAACCCCATTCTACACCAAACAGCAGAATCCATCATCCTGCGGAGATATGGCAGCAAACCAGGTTTGCGAGACTGAATGGAATGTCACAGCCACAGGAATTGTGGGGACTTATGAGTTTTATACAATATACACTTCAGATGTCTCGGCAGCGAACACTTCGAAGTTTAATGTGACTATAATTTAATTTTTTATTTTATTGTCACTATATAGTGATTACAACCGAAAGATTTATAAATAGCAGGTTCTTTATATACTCAGGGGGAGGTTCATAATGCGAAGCATAAAAAAAGCAGCATCTGCAGCCATAACTTCTCTTGCTACATTGTTGGCTGTTTGCGGCGTTGGATGCGGCGATGAACCTGCCGGAAATAGCAATTCTGGGGCTGATGTGCCTGCTGTTATAGACGGAGCGCATGAAAAGGATTCTGGCTATGACTCTGGGCATACAGGGTATGATGCAGGTTTTGATTCTGGGTTATATGACGCTGGCAAAGACGCAGGAACAGATGGCGGGGATGCTGGCGATGGCGGGATTGAGACATGCATAAAGAAATACCAGATTCCAAAAGAAGACATTTTCGAGATGAAAGCTCCTGAATTTATTGATAAGTTCAAAAACCTTGAATGCTACAGCAATATTAACGCATTTTTGAGCAACCTGCCTGATGCAAGCATTTTTTTCCAGGCAAAATATGACGACAGCATACCATCAAATTATCACATAACTTCTGGCAAGCTTCTTGTCTGGTCAGGCGAGTCTGGATGCGAGTTTGACTGCGGCGACACAAAGACTGTTGACGGCGAGTTCCAAAAGGTGTATTCCAAATGAAGAAGACATTTTTTGTATTGGCTTTGATTGCATTCCTGTTGCTGGTAAATCCTGTTTCATCTTATCCAGCCATGATTAATGTAAATTCTGTTCAAAATACACTAATAAGAAATATCACAATAACAACATCTCCATCAATTGCAAATACTGCTTCATACCCGACTGTCAAAGTCACAAAGGTACAAATACCTGCAATTGATCCGTCTGTGTTTGAGGATATGGATGCGACTCCTGTAGTATCAGTAACATCACCTTCATCAACTTATAATGTTAATAGCAATTTCACAATCACAGTTTCAGCAACAGATGACAAAGCCTTGCTTAAGATAAGGCTGATGCTTTCAGACGGCTGGCATGATTATGCCTGCAACAAAATGAAAACCTGCCAGAATACCTGGAGCACTAAAGAAGCAGCTGCAGGAACATATTCTTATTCAGCAATGGCTGTCGACAATGCTACAAAGGCAGAAGTAAAATCAATTGCAATAACCATCTCAAATTCATGCGTGGAAAACTGGGTAAAGAAAGAAACTGCATGTCAGACAAATGACAAGAAGCAAATCATGTACGAAGATTCCAACAAGTGCGGGACAACAATAAACAGGCCTGCAGACTATGGAACATATGCTTCCTGCGACTATTGCTCTCTAGACATTACAAATGCGACTAGTGCATGCGCTAAAACTGACTCTTATACAGTTACTTATTCAGACAAGAACTTCTGCTATTCAAAGACAGGGCTTGATTCTGACGAAGTGCCTGCAACTGAAACAAAAAGTTGCGACTACTGCACACCAAACTGGCAGGAATCTGCAGGGCAGTGCAAATCAGACGATACAAAAGTATCAACATACACTGATTCAAATGGCTGCTTTGCAAAGACAGGCTTATCTTCAGATAATAACAAGCCAGCTGACAAAGTAATATCCTGCGATTTTTGCACTCCTAATTTAATTGAGCATATTGGTCAGTGCATGACTAATGACAGCTTGATTAAGTGGTATTCTGATCCTGTGAATTGTTATTCGCAGACTGGTTTGCCTTCTGACAAGGTTCCTGATGACCAGTACATAAGCTGCGACTACTGCACTCCAAACTGGCAGGAGAGCATTGGAATTTGCCTGAACAATGACACAAAGATTGGCACTTTTTCAGACGCTAATGCTTGCTATGCTTCAACAGGGCTTGTTTCAGATAATAACAAGCCAGCTAATAAGCAATATTCTTGCGATTTCTGCACACCTAATATACAATCGTCTACAGGAAGCTGTAGAATTGATGATACGAAATTAAAACATTACACAGATTCAAACGTCTGCTTTGTGCAGACAGGATTGCCTGCAGACCAGATTCCTTCTGATGAAACATTATCATGCGATTATTGCGCTCCAAACTGGCAGCCTTCATATTCATCCTGCATGATTGATGATAAAAAAACAGTTTCATATTCAGATTCAAATAGCTGCTTTGCGCAGACAGGCTTGCCGTCAGACAACAACAAGCCAGCAGATGAGAATATAAGCTGCGACTACTGTGCTCCAAATATTCAGACATTTTATACTTCTTGCAGCATTTAT
>CAIVOO010000126.1 GCA_903907555.1 uncultured archaeon
ACTGGTCCAGGAGCTCAAGGTCCTCTTTTTCAATCTCATCAGGCACGCAAAGATAGCCCAAGGCTGCCTGCGCTGCATCATGGTCATGCACTTCATAGCCTTTTTTGAGAATAAGCGCTTTTGCGCAGTATAGCATTGAGTAATAGGATATGGTTATTGCCCAATAGTTCCAGTGCAGTTTCTTTGGCTCTCCCTCTTTCGGAGTAATATCCTTGTGGTGTTTTGCTATTTGAAGGCTGTTTTCTCCTTTATCCAGGAAGAGCTTAATCTTGAACGTATTTGCTGATTTGGTGATGCGCCCTTTCCGCAAGAATTCATTAAATTGGCTTTTGTAATCATCCATTTAAAACGCACCCCCAGAAGCTTTCTGGGTTTTGGAGAATGATGTGCCCTTTCAGGGCTTGCTTGACTATATTCTCATTTTTTTCTTGAAGCATTTCTCTGAATTCAGACTTTGTAATAAAAACAGGATTGATTTTCTTCCTGAACAAAAGCTCATACTTTGTGAAAGAGATTGTTTTTTCACCATTTTTATTTATGACAAGCAAATCAATATCAGACGATTCTTTTTCATTTCCTTTCGCATAGCTTCCGAATAGCACCACTGAATCCTTTGTTTGTAATTCTGATGCAATCTTGCTTATGATTGGCTGCTTCTTGAGGAATTCTTTCTTTTCTTCATCAGAGCTTATCGTCAAGTATGACCTGATTGCAGGGTTTTCTGTGCTTAATGATATGGTCTTTGATTTTCCTACATCCTGTATTCTTACCAAGTCTTTCATTTTCTGGATTGTCCTGTAAAAAGTTGCGTAAGGCACTTTTACCAGCTTGCTAAGCTCGTGCATGGTAAATGACCTGCCTAAGTTCTTTCCCAGGTAATTGAGTATTTTTAGTTTGTTATCCATTTTTGGATAATATTATCCATTTATGATATATAAATCTTTCTGTGTTAAGAATCAATTTTCAACTATAATAATTCGTGCTGTCCTAAACCAGACAACGTTATTTAACCATTATAGAATAGTAATGTTTATAAGCCAATTATATACAATCAATCATATGAGTTACGGACGGGGGGTTGGAGGAGTTGAGGTAACATTCTATGGAGGAGCCGGGACTATAGATTTGGGTGAGTTAGGCGGAATCCAATTACTAATCAACGACTTAATAAAAAAGTCAAAATTCATGTTCGATTACGGACAGCCGCCTGACAGGACAAACACTTTCTATTCATTCCCTTACAGGATGAAGCAGTTTGAAATGGCGGAATTAGCAGAACGTTTAGGGCTTTACTATTCAATGCCTAACCTGTTCAGGCATGATTTAGAAAATGCAAGAAAGCGTAAAACAAGAGAACTGCCTTTGGACGGAATACTTCTAAGCCATGCGCACTACGACCACGCAGGAGGATTCTCATTAATAAGACATGACATGCCAATCTTCATGCATCCATATTCTCAATTACTTTTATATATCTGGCAGTACACAAGCGGAAGGACAATCAACCAGTTTGTGGACGTCATCCAGCAGATGGCAAGGGCTCCGAAGAAATACGGAAAAGAAAAATACATTTCAGGAGAGGAAGCAGTCTTGCCGAGAGACATCAGGCTTTTCGAATCACAACAGTTATTCCAGATAGGCGGGATGGACATAATGCCATACTTAGTCGACCATTCCTTGTTAGGCGCAAATGCTTTTGACGCAAGAACATCAGAAGGGCGAGTTGCAATATCAGGAGACTTCAGGTCAAGGGGAAGAAGGCCTGAAGACACAAGAAAATTCCTCACAGCAGTAAAGGATGCAGACTTCTTCTTTGTCGAAGGCTCATTGTTCCATTTCGACCATTACGGGACAGAAGAGGATGTGACAGATGTCGTGACAGAACTGTGCCAAGGAAAAGACTTGGTTGCAATAACATATCCTCCGAGGGATTTGGACAGGATTCTCTCGTTATACAATGCCTGCGTAAGGACAGGAAGGATGCTTGTAATACCTCCTAACCAGGCAAAGCTCCTGCAGGCATTCAACGGAACGAACGGCTATCCAAGACTTTCAAACAAGTACATCGGCGTATTGATGAAGCCGAAAGGAAAAGGCAGGGCAGAAGACGAGGATGAGGAATTCGAAGACTTAATAGATGGTGATTATTACAAATGGGAAAGGCCTTACCTGAAATACAAGAGATGGGATGCTGAAGAAGGCCATGCAGACAGGCCGACAAGGGTTTATCTTGAAGACATCGCACAAAATCAGGACAAGTTCATGCTTTATGTCGGGCAGGCAGACATGATAAGCTACTTCAACGCAATAAATCCAGGCCCTAACAGCCTGTACATACGCTCGCATCCAGGGCCGTGGACAAAGGAGATGGAAATACAGGAAGACCACATAATAACAATACTGCAGCTTTTCGGGATGTACAGGGGGCCGCAGAAAGACTGTCTGGCTGAACTTTACCTAGAAGGGAGAAAGCGAACATTATTTTCAAAAGGAACGCCAATTGTCCACAAGATGCATCAAGTCCACATGACAGGGCATCACAACAGGGACGAGACGAGAGAATTAATTTCAGAGTTAAACGATGACATGATAATAGTCCCATACCATTCAATGCATCCGATAGATTTCGTGAATGATGTTGCAAAAGGGAAGCTGGTATTCATACCGATGGCAAGACAGACTTACACATTACAGGAGATAAGGGAAAATGCAAGACGAGCCGCCTAAAAATCTGGAAGAAGCAATAATATCAGACAGCGATTTAGTTTTGTACTCGCGATGCCCTTACGCTTTCTACCTGCAGAGATTAGAAGGAAAAACAAAAATTCCGACAGGCGGGACAGCAGCACAGGTATTATTCTTCCTGGAAAAAAGAAAAAAACTCTTCAATGTCAGGGATAAAAAAATAGGTATTTTGTTCGACAACCAGAGAAGAGCAGGAAAATACCTGCATCACATAGAAAAAATGAGCAGGGAGGAGCTTGCGGCATACATGCCGTTCAAAGACGCAAAATCATTCGGCGGAAGCCTGAAAGGAAAATGGGCGACAATCACGCAAAGGAATATTTTTCACAACAATCCAATCTACTGGAATTTTGCACGAGAACATATGAAGCTGGGAGCTGACCTGAAGAAAGCAGGGGCAAACTATTACCAGTTCATCATCAGCAACGGAGCTCCTGTGATGGGACTCATAGATAAGCAGAGGACTGTGATGTTCGAAGGGCAGCACTTCAAGATAAAAATCCCTGAAATAAGAGTGAAGCATGATTCAGGATTCGAAATAGTGATTGACAATCCATCGCTTTACAGCTTCAAGGGAGAGGCGACAGGAAAGACAACAAATGCAAACCTGCAGGAGTCTGCAATCATAACATTGAGCATGTACGGTTTCAGCAAGCTTCTTAGAAAATATCCTGTGACATATCTTCCAAAACTGAATGCTCCTTTAGAGTTCTGGGACTTTTTGGAAAATGACGACGGGATAATACTGCAGAATCTCGGATTCAGGCATATCAATCTTTCAAAGAACACAATCGATGAGACAGCAAGGACAGATGATGATTTGGATGCATTGAGATATTTGATAGCTGATTTCACAGCAGGCATTGCGAAAGAGCGATTCGAGCCGAACAGGAAGGCCTGCCACAGCTGCAGGTACAATATTTTGGGCATTAACGGAAAGCCTGTCTGCGGCTCAAGAAACACAAACGCATCACTGGCTGTCCCGAGCCACTATTTCCTCGGAGACAACTTCAGGATAGAGGAAAATGCATCAGGAAACAACATAAGCCTTGTCGGAATTGTCGACAGGCACGACACAATAAAAATAGGCGGAACTTTCGAGGACATTACAGCCTCTCATCAGGTTGGAATCTACAGAATCAACATTGCAGAATTCAAGGATTCAATGAAAGCAAGTTCGCATTATAATTCTGACATTTACGGCACAGTCTACAAGAAAGGCGAAAGCTTTGAAACATCAATGATGTCAAAGCTTGATGAAGTGCTGCAGAGGATAGCTGATGAAAAGCAAAAAACAATGTACCATGCTGTGCATTTCGAAAGGGACTTCAACAAGGCAGGGAAGATGAGAAGCAGGAAAAGGCTTGCACAGCTTGGCTATGCAGAAGCCAATGGCGGGAAGTTTGAGAAGCATTACAGCCCTGCAAATATTTAAATAATAGATGAATAACTGAAACAATAATGGGCAAAAGAGGGCAGGTGTGGATTTCGGCAGTTCTTTTCATATTGATTATATCGCTTGTGATGGTTCTAGTCTTGGAAGCGATAACTCCTATAATAGAAAGCATGAGGGACAAGTCTGTATTCGTAAGGGAAAGGGATTCCATGCTTAGTGTCGGGCAGTATATTAGAGATGTAAGTGTCGAAGGGCAGGGCTCGCAAAGGGTTGTGCCGATAGAAATACAGAAAGGCGGGCTGCTCATAGCGGATAATTCCTTGGCATGGAGCATGGAGACAGAAGCAAATATACTAGAGCCGCGTGCGGTATCAAGAATGGGAGACTTGACATTGACTTTGAACGGCGATGTGAAAGCTTACGAGACAAACACATCAATAGCCTTGGAAAATTCTTATGTAAAATTCGTTTTCAACAGGACAGGCACAGAAAGCAATTATTCTGCATTAATCACGACAGGCTTGATATTGAATGCATCATTCAAGAAAAGCGGAAGCTGGGTGACTGTCAACAGTCCTGGATATGATTTCTATGTCAATGACCAGACTGCAACAAGGGCTGGAAACGGATATACAAAATTAGTCGAGGCAGGAAACTCAATGGGCTCTGGCTCAGTTATTGCGCACATAAACTCTTCAGAAGCAGAATATGATTTGACATTCACATTGGAAGCAAGGGCTGATTACATGAGAGTGAAGGTCACGAATCTGCTGATTAGCTAATTGTAGATGTTCTTTCTATGTCCTAGTCTAATCACCAGTATCAAGAGCTTTGTTTCTTTTATGTCTATTATTACTCTATAATCTCCTACGCGTAATCTATATGCAGTATCGCCGACAAGCCTTTGGACATAGTGGTATGGATTGAATTTTATCCTTTCAAGAACGCCTTCAATCCTCTCCCGAGAGTTAGCATCCAAATCATGAAGCTGTTTATTGGCTAACTGCGTGAATTCAATGGCGTACATTTCTCATCATCTTCAGCTGCCTCTTGACTTCTTCGAAAGGTATAGTCTTTCCTTCCTTAATCTCTTTTCTTGACTGGGCCATGTCCCTTTTTGTCTGCTCGTTTACTTCCATGGTATCCTCTATTAATCCCCAGATTACGTCTTCGTAGCTCTCGTCATTGAACATTTTCATGCTTTTCAGCTTGTTCAGCAGATCGCTGCTTACTTGGATGGTTGTTGTTGCCATAGCTTCTATATAGAGTTCCATAGTATATAAACCTTTCCAAGAATTGTGTGATTTTCAAACTTTATAAATTCGTGCTGTCTGGATTAAGACAACAGGTCTGTAATTGCATTAAAGTTCTTGTTCGAGAAATCTTTCTTGTACTGTTTCGATAGTTCAATAATCTTATTCTTATCAATCCTGAATCCTTTGTTTCTCATTATCTCGCTTAATCTGCTGGAAATAATGTACTGGCAGAACTGGCTTACATTCTTAGGATCTGATGTTGGCTTGCATCGCTCGAAATCAAGCAGCACAGCTTTCTTTCCGACAACAATATGCTTGTACGGGTGATGCATCTCTTCCTTGTTCAATTTTAATTTATCAAGAATGAAGCATTGATTGAACACATCCAAAAGAACTTTCTTTATCTGTTTCTTGTCATGCCCTTCTGCAAATTTCTCAATGAAATCTCCTGAGATAAATTCGTAAATGAAACATTTGTTTTTAACAAGCAATAGTTTAGGCCCAATCTTATATTTATTTATCTTCTTCAAGACTTTTATCTCATTTGTTATTGTGTCAAATTTCAGCGCAGGCAATTGCCTTTTGATTGCAACTTTTTTCCCTTTCCAAATTCCTGTATAGATTTCTCCCCTGTGCCCTGAAGCAAGTTTCTTTATGCCAGTTATCATCAATCGCTCCAGCTCTTTCAGGAAATCGCTTTTCAGAATCATATAGACGTACAGATTCTCAAATCCTCCGACATATTGCTCTGAAATTATCCTGAAGTCAAACAAATCCTCTTTCAGGAACTGCTCCACCTTATCTTTTTTAGTCAGAGATGAAATCAATAATAATATCTTTCCTTCTGTCTTCAGATGCTCGTCAGCAGAATCAAGAAATCTTTTCGTCAGTTCATAGCCGTGCTTTCCGCCGTCCAGGGCAATGTTCGGAACCTGATCTAAAGGCAGATATGGGGGATTGAATATTATTGTATCAAACTTTCCTTTCACGTTAGAAAATAAGTCGCTTTGCAGAAATGTTATCTTCGCATTTCTTATGCCTGCTTTGCATGCCTCAATAACTCCTCTATCAATGTCAACTGCCAAAACGCTTCTGACTTTCCTGCATCCAGCAGCTGCCAATGCCTGTATCCCAGAGCCTGTTCCGATGTCAAGGACGTTTCCGATGGCAAATCTCTTAACTTCCTTTTCCAGTAGGTAAGAATCCTCGCGCGGCTCGTACATGATAAATGCAGAAATTCTGGAATTTATAAGGTTGGCTGTTTATACTATATATTGTAACATTTCTTCTTAGCATGGGGATTACAAAGTTGTGTCAAATGTTTTTCTTCTACAACGTCCCCATGCCCCAAGCATGATGCGAGAACAGAGGACACTCGCCATCTAATCTTGCAGCTATGGTGGGTGGTAGGGCATAAATAAGACGTAAGGC
>CAIVOO010000127.1 GCA_903907555.1 uncultured archaeon
ACTTATATGTCTTGGTTTTTTTATGAAAAGTATAAAGGCAAAGATATTTTTGAAAAATCTCGAAAAAGAATTGAAGAGTTAGAGCAGATTGGCAGAGAAGAATTCTATTGGCGTTTGTTTCGTTAGCACAACCACCAGCATTTTAGGGGCGGGTGGCTGGGGGAGACAAACCTTAAATTAATAGATGTTTATTCTATCAAACAATCTTTAATTCTTCTAACCCTTTCCAGAACTTCCGAACAATTTCATCCTATGTTCAACAACCTTCTGTATCTCGACTTTTGCAGGGCCTAGTATTTTTCTAGGGTCGAACACTCCTTTTTCTTTAGAAAGAACTTCGCGTACGCCTGCGGTAAACGCCAATCTCAAGTCAGTATCAGTATTTATCTTATTTATTCCATTCTTTACAGCCAGTTTAATCTGCGATTCTGGAACTCCTTCCATTGCGCCGAATTTTCCGCCATACTTTGTCGCTTTCTTCACGATTTCTTTCGGAACTCCAGATGCTCCATGCAGAACCAAAGGCATATTCAATTTCTTCTTTATTTCTTTCAATCTTTTGATATCTAATTTTGCCTTTCCAGCGAATTTGTAAGCTCCGTGCGATGTTCCGATGGCTATAGCAAGAGCATCAACTCCAGTTCTTTTAACAAAATCAACAGCAACTTTAGGATCTGTGAGTATTATCTGCCTTGACGAAACTTTATCTTCAGCCCCGCCGATAGTCCCAAGCTCTGCCTCTACAGAGACACCTTTCTTGTGAGCCCAGCCAACAACTTTCTTGGTCAGCTTGACATTTGTTTCATAATCATAATGCGAGCCGTCAAACATTACAGAAGTGTATCCGATATCTATGCACTTCTTTATCAGCTTCAAGTCCTTGCCGTGGTCAAGATGTATAACAACAGGAACTTTCGCCATCTTTGCGGCTGTTCTCATCATTGCGCAGAGCTCTTCCACGCCTGCATATTCAATAGCCCCTTCAGTAGTCTGCACAATCACAGGAGACTTCTGCTTTTCAGCAGCAGAAATAATCGCTTCAAGAATCTCCAAATCATTGATGTTGAAAGCTCCGACAGCATAATTCTTTTTATTCGCCTTGGCCAGCACGCTTTTCAGGTTTGCAAGCATTTAGAATATCAGGAACAGGAAAATAGCTATGCAAAGAACCCAAATCAAATTCTTGAGCACAGGGTCCATCCCCTTATGTTCCTCCTCCTTACCCACTGATCTTCTGTCGTAAACAATCATATAACTGATTTTGTTAAGGGAGTTTTTAAAGCTTTCTTAAGAAAGAATAATTTTAGCGGCTTTATATTTTTCTTTGCAGAGCTCTTTGGCTTCTGGAATCATCTTGTTCCAACTTCTGATTAATTTATCCAGAACCCATCTTTTGCCATCTTCCAAACTTAGCCCTTTTTTTGTGTAAACCAAATACAATAAATGTGCGATTGTGTCAAAATGCGTCATTGCATCAGCGCTTGCCACACAATCTGCTTCCTTTGTTTCTCTTTTTATCTGTTGTTTAACATTTCCTCTGTGAGCAATAATGCAATGTTTCACTTTTTCAATCCTGTCTTTCGGATAATCCAGTTCGAGAAGTATTTTCTCAGCTTCTTTGGCACCTGTTATATGATGATTATCCTTATCCCCTGTTATTCGTGTAATGTCATGCAGCCACGCGCCTATTTCAGCAATTTCCTCATCTGCATTCAACTTTTTCGCAAGAATCTTAGAATGTTTAACAACATTGCTGATGTGTGTCCAATCCCATTCATCAGTACATCGTTCCCTGACAATATCCTTAACTTTATCGATTATGCTCATTTTTTTATCATTGCAATTAACTCTTTCAAAGCAACAGGCAGTTTCTTAACCCCGTCGCTTCCTGAGAAGTGCCCTTTGTTCTTCTCAATTGTTATCTTAGCCCCTAATCTTCTCTTAAATGCTTTTGCATCGCTTAATGGAACGAAATAATCATCTTCTGAGAATATTGCAGCATACCTTCCCTTATTCCTTAGCCTGCTAAAATCAATCTTTGTCTTGAGCCATGGTTTTGCTATGTTTTCTTCTGCTTTTGTCTCCAATCCTTTCAAATGGAACCATCCTGCAACAAATACTGCCCCGCCAATTTTTCCTTTTATCGTCTGCAAATACCTCATTATCGTCTGGCATCCTATGCTGTGACCGACAAAATATGTGTCTGAATCTGCTTTCTTCACATTCTTTGAAAGAAATCCAACCCATTTCTTAATCTTGGGATTGTCTGCGTCAGGCATTGATAAAACTTTTACCTGAAATCCTTTCTTCTGCAGTTCTTTCTTCAGCCATGGGAACCATCCTTCATTTGGAAATCCGCCCCAGCCGTGGACAATGAAAACTCTTTTCATATCTCTTCCTTAGAAACTTTAGAATTACTTTTATTAATAGCTTGCTCTGCTTCCCTTCTAGTCAGCAGCTTGTTCTTCGCTCCAATATACCGAATAACTGACTCTGATTCTTCCAATCCAAGTCTAAGAGCGTATTCAATATCCTTTTTCATCATTATTCCTGCAACAAATCCTGCTGCAAATGAATCTCCTGCGCCTGTTGTGTCAGCAATCTTGACTTTGTGCGGCTTGATGAAATATTTTGTTATTCCATTGTAAGCATAAGCCCCGTTCTTGCCGTCTGTAATGACAACAATCTTTGCATACTGCTGCAATTTCTTAAGTCGATTATCAACATTATCCCCGCCAACCAAATATCCTGCTTCCTCTTTATTCAATATCAAAACTGAACATCCATCAATTATCTTTTTCAGATAATTTAACCCTTTCTTAGCCAGATAACTGCTTGGGTTGAATGCGTAAGGTATTCCTTTTTTCTTCGCTTCCAAAGCAATCCTTTCAGAAGCCTTGAATGCATGTCCAATCATTGCAGACATATAGATCCATTTAGTATCGAACACATCATTAGAATAATCATACTTGTCATTAACACCTTTATATGCGAATATTGTCCTGTCCTTCTCAATACCTATCAGAATTACAGAATAGCCAGACATTCCCTTCTCTTTTTGTATTGAATAAGAAACATCTTCCTTTTTGAGCATCTTCAGTATAATCTCGCCATGCTCATCATCCCCAACAACTCCAGAATAACCTGTTTTAAAGCCTAATCGTGAGAATGCTACAGCAGTATTAGTGCCACCGCCGCCAGTATCCATGTGAAGATCAGAAATAAGAAGTTTAGCGCCTATAGGATAAACAACATCATGCTCGCCGTGCAGATGGACAATCTTTGGGTGCTCTGTCTTGACAAAAACATCAACAGTTGCGCTTCCCACAGTTATTATGTCATGCATCTTTTAGCCCCAGAATAAAATTAAAAAAAGAAAAACAAAAAATGTTCACTGGTCTTCTGCCAATGAATAAACTGCCTTTATGGCAACAACGATTGTCGCTGGCACAACGAATGTTATCAGCTCAACCAATATCCTGACCAGGTACTGGCCGACATACTGGATAGCTCCCAAAAATCCGCTGCCTAATCCTGCAACAATAACCAACACTGCTGTTGCAATCAAGAACTGGTTTGTCTCCCTTGCTGTCACGTTCAGGAATCCCACAATAAGCCCTAGCACAACAATTGCTGATGTTGCATAAGGTGTGTAGTTTCCCAAAGGAAGCAGGCCAAGAACAATTGCCAGAATAACGCCGATTAAGAAGGCAAACCTTCCAACCTTTGTTGCTGTATTCTCTTTCTTCATGTTAAACAACCTCCTTTAGATTAATATAACCTATAGGAAGGAAATGGCTGGTTTTATTTATAAATATTACGCTTCCTAACCTTCATACCTTATGTATATGACATCATATCCTTTTATCAGGTCTGAGTACTTTTCTTTCAGTCCGGACATGAATTGAAGAATTTCAGTGTATTTGTCAACTATGATGTCAAATTCAAGCATGTACTTGCTTATTACTTCGCTCATTTTTATGACCTGCATGTTGCTTCTGATGTGCTCCTTGAACGCTACAAACTTCTCCCTGTCATAAACAAACGGGTCGAGAAGCACTTTGTAATGCTCTTTTTGCAATTTTCTCCAGTCGAGCAGGGTCCTGTAGCCAGCGATTACTCCCATTTTCTCAAGTTTCTTTATCCTGTTGACAACAGTTTTTGGATCGACTCCTATTTTTGCCGAGGCTGAAACATAATTTATCCTTGCCTCATTTTTTATCAGCCCGAGAATCTTTAAGTCAACATCATCTAATTCTTTTGTTTTAATAGTTTTATCATATGATATTTCTAAAAAGTCCTGCTCTGCTGTTTTTTTATCCAGGAAAATCCTGTACGAGTAATAATTATCCTTAGCCACCATATCAAAATCTGTTTCTATAACATTATCGCCGTAATGCTCTTCTATGTCAATCATCAGATTGTACATGTCCAGTATGTTATTCTCTTGGATGTAAACTATAAGATCATAGAAGTCATCGACCTGCAGGACTCCTGCGACAGACTTGTTTTTCTTCAGGAATTGTATTATCTCAGCCTCTTTTTTTGGGCTTGCGTGGCTTAATTTCATCAGAATCCTGTATTTGTTGTAGGACAGCAAATTGTAGTTTATTATCGTGTCAAAACCTTTTATGACTTTGTCCTCAATAAGCTTGTTTAGGTTGTATGAGACAACCTGCTTGCTTGTCTTCAATATTTTTGCCAGTTCTGTGACGCTTATGCTTCCGTCCCTGCTTAAGTGGTATAATATATCACGTTCAATTTTTTTAAGTTTCATATATAGGACGAATGACTATTTATATATAAATATTTCCTTTTTGTAAAAAAAAGTTTGTAATAAGTTTTATTATTAGGTTACGATTATTACTGTTTAGTGAATAATAGTTTTGGGGTTGGATGATAATATTGTTGGGTAAAAGGTGAAAAAATGGAAAAAATAGAGGAATTGGAAAAGAAACTTGAGCTTGCGGTTGAATTAAGGGAGCTCGCGGATAAAGGCAGCTACAAAAAAATGATAATCCCTGCACTTTTTGGAGCAGATGGAATATACTGCATGTCTGCAGCACAGACAGAAATGGGATTTTTAGCTGGTGCGGCAATAATGCTTGGAGGAATGTACATTGCAGTTTTAAATGCAATTGATCATGCACAATCGATGGACCGAAGAAATAAAAAAATAGAATCATTGAAAGCAGAA
>CAIVOO010000128.1 GCA_903907555.1 uncultured archaeon
ATTCTTAGGAAACAAAGAAGACAATACAATCACAGCAACATACACTGGAAGCAGCGACTTAGGCGGCGGTGTAATGGATGAGTATACTGGAAGCTTTACAATAAAGAAACAATAAGCCCCTGGCGCGCCTCAGAAGCCAAATCAGAGTCCCTAACGGTTTCTTAAATTCTAAAAATATAATAGACATACAAGTATAAATATTTACTGGTTGAAAAAAGCTAGAGAAAAATTCTATGTGCACATATTAAGGAATTATTATTTCTTGTGTGCCCATAGCTTATGATTGGGTGTTTACAAACCATTAAAAGTCATATTTTTGTAGACACCTACCGATACTGCTTTCTGTATTGCGATATAAGAAACTTCAAAGTGGATTTTATATCCCCGCTCCTGTCAAACTTCTGGAGCGCTTCGTAATACTTCATCCTATCTTTAAGTCCAATATTTAACGGAGGATATTTATTGAAAAGCAGCGAATAATTCAACAGCAGTCTACCAACTCTCCCGTTTCCGTCCTGAAACGGATGAATCTTCTCGAATTGGTTATGAAGCAGTGCAGCAATAAGCAGAGGAGGGTATCTTTTTGCATGGTTATTATACCATCTGACTAAATCCTCAAGCAGGTTTTTTACGTACTGCGCCGGTGCTCCCTGATGGATTATGTTCCCTGCTCCATCTTTTACTACCACTTCAACATTTCTGAACTCTCCGGCAAAATGCTTGGTCTTGCCGAAACAAATGAAATGCAATTTTTTTATTAAATTGATAGATAGTTTGCCTTTGTAATTTTTCAGGTATTCAATAGCTTTCGCAACCTCAACAGTCTCAATCTCGTCATTATCTCTAGGCAATTCTTTCTTATCAATCAGTTTCTTGACTTCAGGATATTCGACTGTAGAACCTTCTATAGCATTTGTGTTGTATACAAACTCTTTGGTAAACCTATTCCAGTCTGTATGGAAATGCTCAATCTCAATTTTTTTCTCAAAATCTTTGTAAGATTTAATCTCGTCAGGAGTCAGCTCGAACTCCAGAGGATTATGCTCTTTAATCTGCTCAAGGATTATAGCTTCAGCTCGGGATTTCAATTTTTCTAGAGTCTTTTGGTCTAGATCAGAGCCAAGATACCTCGAGATTCTCCTGACGGAACTCCCAATCCTAAAAGAATGAACGAGATAATACTTGCTTTTCTTTCCCTGCCTTCGGATTTCGACAAACATACAATATAGAAGGTGTCTACATTTATATACTTTTGCATTTCTGTAGACACCCAAACATACTCGAGCAACTCAAAACAAAGCCCACCGAGAGACCTAGTAGCCAAATCAAAGGCCCACCCCCATTTTCTGCCTAAATTAGTATAAAATGCCGAATTTTCTTAGAAAAAGTTCTGAGAATTTGATGTTGTTTAAAAAGAAGAAATTGGGGCTTTTACCCCAGCTGATAAAGCCCCTGGCGTTCTCCAAAAGCGAAATCAGAGTCCCTAACGGTTTCTTAATTCCTGAATATAACTGAGACTTGCAGATATATAAAATAGTAAGTAGAAAAAATTTAGAGAAAAATTTAAGGTGTTTACAAACCAACAATATTAATATTTTTGTAGACACCTAAACATTAATCATTATTATCACCCATTCTTTTGATCTCTTTCTTATAACACTGTTCGCAGACGAAATATTGCTTATAGTCTTTGTATTCTGGTTTATTTGACCAATCATTGTGTATTTTGTCGTTTCTGTCAAGGTAAAGGAATGGCAAAGCTTTCAAGTTCCTAACTCCCACTTTTTTGTTGCATTTATCACAATTTCCCTCTTTATGGTCTGCAATCCCGAAGTATTTCATGAAATGTTCTTTGCACCGTCTCTTCCCATCTTTACACTTAACTACATAATCCTTACTGCAAAAATCACATTTCTCGACATAATAATGCACTTTTTGCTTCATGATGATAACAAGAGTTTACAGACTTAAATAATTATTGATAAAAAAAGGTTTACATATAAGGATAATTACTATTGAGTATTAATATTCCATTAATAATGGAGATATTACCACATAAATCTCCATTATGAATGGAAAGATTTATAAATAAGTTCATCTTTTGGTTGTTTTATGAACAAATCAGAGCTTAAAGAGATAGTGCTAAACCAGCAAAAATCTAAGTATGATACCCGCTTGATAGACAGGGATATATTTGTTAAGATAGAATCTTATATCAAA
>CAIVOO010000129.1 GCA_903907555.1 uncultured archaeon
CTATATCTTGCTGCCGAGATGGGCATCATAACCAACGATGAAAGAAATTTGCTGGAAAAGGAAGACTGGACAAGAACTGATGAAAAGCTGAATTTAATCGACAGGCTGAACGAGCTCAAGATAAAAGATGGAAAGAGCGGAATGACTGCTTTGCAATATTATCTATATAGATTTGATGAATATGCAAAAAAAATTGTTGTCGAAGATAAATTAAGCGAATTAATCTATGATGAACTGCTTAATCCTAAGAAAGGATATGAAGACTTTAATTCTGAGATAACTGCAAAGTATGGAGAATTTTGGATTAAAACAAGTGATAATAACCAATTTAATGATATTATTAATGGTTTTAAAAATTATGTTAAAGAAAGAGGGATAAATGTTGATGTTTCTGTTTTAGACTATAACGATCAGAGAGACCTTGCTGCAAAGAATGTGATAAAAACTGACAGATTCAATGATGATCTGCAGGGTTTGTTTATTGTTGGTGTGGTGCCTGAAAAGGCTGTTGTCGAGCAGAAAGCAGCTACAACAATCAACAAAGAATTTCATGTTGGTGATGTTCTGAAAAAAGGTGATACAACATACACCATAACTTCTATAGATAAAATTTTTGATGTTGCTGCCTATGAGGCAATCGAGAGCTATGTATATAATGGCAAAAAATTCACGCAAAGAATATCTTTATCAGAAAAAGATATCAATAACATGGTTACTGGAAGAGGTTATACGCCTGTATATTCTGCGGTTCCAGAAAGTGAGATCCAGAAAGCCAATAAAGAACTTCAAGATTATAACAATAATATAAACTTGAGGCCGTCGGTGGATACATTCAGTCCTAAAACAGAAATTCTGGCTCACGGAACAAATCTTTACACAGTGCTTCAAACATTCAAAACAAACCTGCAGCTAAGGCCTGGAGGAATACTAGACTCTGACATTATGGTCAGCACAGGAGAATCTGGCGGAGTTACTGATTATAATCTAAACTATGTTTCTACTGTCGTATATGATTATGATAAGCTTGATTCTGCTATAGAATATGCAAGAAAGGCTGCTGGAGGCTTTGCAGTCACCAAGGACAATGTTGATGGGATAATCAGCAAGGTCAATAGCAATATTGCATTAATTGAAGAAAAATTAGCTTCGGAACCTTTCCTTATGTCATTTTTGCAGCAATCAAAAAGGCAATTATCCAGATTGGAAAATGTAAAGGAAAGATTTTCAGCCATGAGCCAGCAGGAATATGATAATTACTTAAAGTTGTCAAGAATTCCTGTAGTGATAGTTGGAGATCCTAGCGGAATAACTGCGCTTCCAGCAACTTCAGTCAGCGGAGAACTTGGAGCCGAGCGAGTTAATGAGAGGATAATCGCAACCGAACCGCAGTATATTGAAACATTAAGCAAACTTCTTTCAGATAATGGAATCACAGATGTTGCAGTTGTTGATTATGACACTTTGAGCAATTGGGCTTTGGAAATAAGAGATAACTACCAGTATGGCGGATTAGAGCCAGAAGCTAAGAAAATCATCCAGTTCAATCAGGAAATCAAAGGATTGTCTTCCCAAGAAGCTTCAATAAAAAGACAGCAATTCTTTGAAGCAGAGCGAACTATAACACAGCAACAATTGCCAGAACGAGTGGCTAGGCAAGAAGCCAAGTATCTTGGAGGAATTAATGCTGTTCCATCTGCACAGACTCCTGCGCAAGCAGAGCCAGCTGCTGCTTCGCAAGCGCCTCAACAGGCAGCTCTCACAAGATTATCTGAAGATGATTTGGCTAATTCAGCATTGGCTGTAAGGGTTGACAGTGAGATAAGCAATTTTGCACAAGAAATTGAGAACATTAACAGTAAATTAGATCCAACTATTCTTTCTGCACTTAAAAGAAATATGGATTTAGTTGCTGCTCAGAAAGAGTTTGAAAATCTTTTAGATGCATATGATTCTGCAGGTGAATCGGTAAAGTCTGAAACTGGACAGCAGAAATTAATGCTATCAAGGTTGTTAGCAGGTGAAAACAAGGCAAAGGTGATGGACAATTTCAGGAATGATGTAAGAATGATTGATCCTGAGTTATCAGCAAATGAAGTTGAGGATAGAATAACAAAATATGTTGACAGAATGCTTGCTGGCGATAAAATAAAAGTTGAAGACCCGTACGGGGAATCATTCATGAGAGCATTAATCAGTTCTGACATCTGGCCTTTTGCAGATAAAAAGACTAATTTGCTTGTGCTGTTTAATTTTTTTAAGTCTTCACAAATGATTTATCTCGGAGAAACAAAATATCCTGATGTGAATTTTAATCTTGTGTCCATTACAGAAAATACAGGTGGATGGTATTATCCACCATCAGCTGAAGGAGAAAATCCAACCATATCTCTTAATATTCCATATAACTCTAAAGATGGTAGAAGTGTTTCTGCGCTTTTGATAGATTTATCCCATGAATTAGGACATATGGTGCATGACAGCTATGTTAGTAAAGGGTATGAAAAAAACGGGATAGTTGGTGAAGGTGTTCCAGAGGATATCCAGCGCAAATTTTTTGAATATCTTGCGAAACTTTTTACAGATCCTGTAACAAAAGTTGATAGCGCATTTGATGTTGCTGATTTAATCCAGACACTGAAAAGAAACAAATTCTCAGATACTAACAATTACAAATACGGCAGAGCAGCCTTAAAGACGATAAGAGACATTATTCCAGAAGAAGTATTCCAGAAGGATGTACTGCCCAGATTGTTAGATGGAAGCCTTTCGTTAATTGATGCATTCAAGTTTGCTTCAGAATACCAGACAAATCCTAATGCAATATTAACTACTACACAGCCTGTTGCTGCGCCTTCGCAGGCTGCAGCTCCTGCAACAATGTTAGAGACTGAAGCTGCTGCAACTACCGAACAAATTGGAGGGCAGGCAGTTGCATCTATAGAAGAAACACAACCATTGTGGGGTGTTTTTAAACAAAGTGTACAACTGGATTCTTCTAACTTCGATAAAATACATGAGTCATTGGTAAGAATATCATATGAAGACAGCCAATTCGCAAAAAGTTTTGATGAAGCAACAAAAATTTCTGAAGAGGAACTGGCAGGAAAGAGCGCACTTGATGTTACAGAATTAAAAATCGCGAAACTAAAAGGTTTCTATAGTAAATTAAATTTAGCCAAACTGACTGCCAGGCAGACAACAATGATTTTCTTGGCATTTAATGAGCTTGGCAGCTATGAGGATCTTGTCGACATCTATGAAAGCTATGATGCCATGGTTGATCTATACGAGCATGCCGAGAACTTCCGCTTCAAATCTTCCGCAATAGTAAGAGAATTCTATGCTGTTGCATTGAATAAAGTCGGAAGGCTGGAAGACAGCATGAAGACAAGCCAGCAATTGATTGACGATGGCAAGGGCAACAGCGAGTCTTATGGCGCACTTGGCAAAGCCTATAAGTTGAAATATGCTATTGCAAAGAATTTGGCAGATAATAAGGACAATCCTGAGTATGTTGCAAAGTACAGGGAAACATTCAAAGATGACTACGACCTAAAAGCAGTTAGAGAAAATGCAAAAAAATCTCTTGAGCTTTCTCTGGATTACTATAATAATGGATTCTTGACTGACTTTGGGTATTATCCTGGAATTAATGTGGTGTACAATTTAATTGAGCTGGGAAAAGAGTTCAATGAGCCAGAAAAAATAGAACAGGCTTACAGGCTGGCTGAACTTGTTTATTATGCTACAGTGCAGGCTGGAGGCAAAGAGTCAACTGATTACTGGGTATTGGCGACAATGCTGGAACTTTCATTGATTTCAAGAAATAGCGCAGAAGTTAACTTTATGCTGCCTAAGGTACTAAAGTATGCGACCACAAAGAAAATAGATATAACCTTGCCGAATCTTGAGAGGCTGCAGAAAATACGCCAAGAGGCTGGCGAAGATACCCCTGACTTGACCAGAGTCATAAATGCGTTCAAAAAATTCGAAGTTTCTCCTTATACCATGAAAGAAGTAGAAGTGGCTTCCAAGCAAAATGAAGTCACAAAAGCAATATTAAAGACACTGTTTAATTATCAGGGTCTGAGCGCAAATATGGTTGCAGGCAATTACAGGTTTGGAGGACAACTGCACGACCATGCCATAGGAAGGTGGGACATAGAAATTCCGGAAGAAATACTGCAGTATCTTGGCTTGGATAAGACTGATGACATGTCGCAATTCAATGACAAAGTAGATGAATTCTTAAGAAAAATTTTCGATACAAAAAATCTTGAAGACCTGGAAGGCTCAAACCACAAGGTTTTCGACGATTTCATCAATAAATTTATAGAATTTACAGGCACCAAGATTTCTGGCGATTCGAGAACAAACATCCTGTCGGATTTGGCTCTTGGAAAGGGTGACTGCAGGCAGCATGCTTATACGAAACAATTGCTTTTTGATATATGGCAGAAGCAAAAAATAGTATCTCTTCTGCATTCTGCAAATGATGCGCTTCTAAAGGATGACAGGGCAGGATATGATTCCATAATGAAACAAATAAGTGTAATTCAAAAAAAACGAATGTATGTTATGGACTCCACAATATCTTCTAATGTTGAGATGATTCAAAAGTACAAAATGAAAAAATCCAGTGATGGGATTCCTATCTATTCAGATAAACTTCAGCCGGTCGAAGACCATACTTTCAATATTATTGCAGAA
>CAIVOO010000130.1 GCA_903907555.1 uncultured archaeon
GTGTGAGATGAGCTTGATATAACTATAAATATCAGTAAAAAAGTAAAAAAAAGGCAGAAAATGCCTAAAAGGAGCAAAATGTTCGAAAAAAACGATTATTTAACGAAAATAGGGTCATATATTGTTGCAGCAGCTATCGGAATAACAACAGCATGTTCGCCAATGGTATCATATGCCAAAGGAAGAGTCAGCCCAACAGGCAATACACCTGCAAAGGCAGCAAAGCCAGCAGCAGCACAAACCCTAAACCCAGAATCATTCTATAAATCAGGCGGACAGAAGCCAGAGCTGAAGGGATGCGATAATGAGCAGGTAGAAGTTGTTGCAAACAAGGCTTTCAATGATTTCGCAAAGAAATATTTCAATATCAAAAACGATTTCAACAAAATACAGTTAGAAGGATGCTCCAAAATTGGCGGCTTCCCAGTATATCCAGACACAATGAAAGTCAGATTCCTGAAAGATGGAAAATATGTGGATGGCACAAATGTCAGAGAGGTAAAAGGGGACGCATATAACTTATTCTTCCCGAATGCAGCTTGGGTACAGCAGCTAGTTCAGCCTGCAAATCCAGCAGCTCAAACAGCAGCACAGCCTGCGCCGCAGCTTGAAGACATGGTTGAAATATCAAAATCAACAGAGGCTATTGTTGACATCAAGACAGGAAACAGGAATTTCCTTAGCCGCTATGATGTGAAAATCAACAGCCCGATTTCTGGAAAAATACAGTTAATAGGCGGAAATGTCTCTGATTCAACAGGAAAGGTATTGGCAGAATACAAACTAGGAGACAAACATTTTATCATATTAAACCAGAGCGGAAAGATTGTTGCAGTCTATGGAAACCTGACTCCAGCAGCAGAAAAGAAAGAAGATCTGAAAGAAGCTGCAAAGAGAGTAAGAATTTCCGAAGTCAAATCAGGAGTTATTGCCTCTCATGTTGAGAAAGCAATTTATGATTCAGCAGCAGACAAGATAGAATTCGTTACTGATAATTCACTGGATGGCAGATTCGAAGTTGAAGAAAGCCCGAATAACGACAATAAAGAGTACAAGTATGTAAGACTAAATCTTGATTCTTTGATATCGCTGACTAAAGCAGTATCCCAAGATTCAACATCAGCGCCATTAGCTGGTACAAAACATGCAAAGTATTCTGCAGAAAACATAAGAAATAATCAAAAGGATGCTCCAATCGGCGCAAAAGTGACAGTCGATGACAGCACAGCAAGAGTTTTCTATGACAGCCAGACAGGCGCGATAGACAAGCTTTTGGCAGTAAAATATGTTCCTAGCAAAGCAGACCCGAAGGCAAAGAAGCAGAATCTCAAGGGCGACGGAGTCTACGAGATGTTCTTCAAGCAGGGCGACAAGAAAGACGCAAAAGTCTACAAGCTGACATTGAATGTTGACCAGAGAATTGTGAAGAGCCACAATTTAGTCGAGATTCAAAATGTCGACGGAAAATTCGTTCTGGCTGAAGAGACAGAGAGAGTCAGATGCGACCTTTCAGACATTGTCGGCAAATGCAAGTTAGAAGTCAGCAAGACAGGAATATCAACACCTTACTTTATTGTTTATCACGTGGAAAAAAAAAAGCAAAATAGCGCTCCAGCGCCAGTAGCACCCCAACCAGGAGCATCTGCGCCCCAAGCGCCACA
>CAIVOO010000131.1 GCA_903907555.1 uncultured archaeon
AATACTGTTGAGAATGATGTCATAGCAAGCAAAATCAAGCTTGAAGAAGTATCATTATTAGTCATTGATGAAGCCCATCGAGCTGTTGGCGATTATGCCTATAATTTCGTTGCAAAGCAGTATGACAAATTAGCTAAATATCCTAAGATTCTCGCGTTGACAGCCTCTCCTGGCTCTGACGTTGAGAAAATATCAGAGGTTTGCAAGAATCTCAGCATTGAGGCTGTTGAAATCAGGACAACTTCTGATCCTGATGTCAAGCCTTATGTCCAGGATGTTAAGACTCAATATGTCGAAGTCAATCTTCCTGCTGAATTCATGCAGGTAAAGAAATATCTTGACGACTGCTACAGGTCAAAATTATCCGAAATAAAGAATCTCGGCTATCTCAATTCTGTGCAGAATGTGTCGAAGAAAGAGCTTCTGATGCTTCAAGCGCAGCTTCACGCAAAAGTCGCGCAGGGAGAGAAGGATTTGGAAATATTAAGGTCAATATCTCTCGCTGCAGAAGCGATGAAAGTTTCGCACGCGCTTGAATTACTGGAAACACAAAGCCCGAAAGCGCTTCTAGCTTATTTAGAAAGACTACAGAGAGAATCATCCTCCACAAAAGTTAAGGCAGTCCAGAATTTAGTAAAGGACATCAATTTCAAGTCAGCAGCAATTAAAACCCGAACTCTCGTCGATAAGAATATTGAGCATCCTAAATTTGTCGAGCTGATGAAGTATGTTTCTGCAATGTATTTCCAGGAGCCTGAAACAAAGATGATTATATTCAACAACTACAGGGAGAACGCCCAGAGATTGGTTGACGAGATAAAAAGAATTTTAGGGGCAAGACCTGTCTTGTTTGTCGGGCAGGCGAAGAAAGAAGGCTCAGGACTTTCACAAAAAGAGCAAAAGAAAATAATTGAGGATTTCAAGAATAATGTATACAATGTTTTAGTCTGCACATCAATTGGGGAAGAAGGATTGGATATCCCGAAAGTTGATGAAGTGATATTCTACGAGCCTATACCATCAGCAATCAGGCACATCCAAAGAAAAGGCAGAACTGGAAGGCTGGAAAAAGGCGCTGTTAAAATCTTCATGACTAAAAATTCAAGGGATGAATTCTACAGATGGAGCGCGCATCACAAGGAAAAGAGGATGCATCGAATACTTGCAGAATTGAAAACTAAATTTGTAAAATCAGACAGGGAGATACAATCGAAATTCATTGCAGACAAGGATTTAGCGATAGCAGTTGACCACAGGGAAAAATCATCAGGTGTAATCAAAGAACTAATCGATATGGGCATAAAGATTGAGCTGAAACAGCTTAATGTTGGAGACTATATAATCAGCGACAGGGTTGCTGTCGAATACAAGACAGTGCAGGATTTCGTTGATTCAATCATTGATGGAAGATTGTTGGAGCAGATTAAGGGGCTGAGAGAGGGATACTTCAAGCCATTAATCATTATCGAAGGCGATGAAGACATCTTCAGCCAGAGAAACATACATCCTAATGCCATTCGAGGAATGCTTGCAACAATTACAGTAAGCTACGGAATTCCTGTAATACAAACCAAGAACTTCAAGGAGACTGCAAACCTTCTCGCAGTAATTGCAAAAAGAGAATCAGAGGAAGGCAGGAACTTCTCGTTCCACAACAGAAAGCCGACAACGCTGAAAGACCAGCAGGAATACATAGTCAGCTCATTGCCGAATATCGGGCCTTCGTTAGCCAAGGACTTGCTGCAGTTCTTCGGAACACCGAGAGCAATATTCAATGCATCTGAACAGGACTTGAAGAAAGTAGAAGGCATCGGAGAAAAGCTGGCGAAGAATATCAAAGAAGTGAGCGAGAAGGAATATAAACAATAAGTTTTATAAAACGCCACAGAATAATAGCATCATGCCTAATAAAAAACACAAAAAGAGCGTAAATATTTATCACAAAGTCGCATTCTACACACTGGCAGTGCTTGCAGCAATGCTGGCTCTTGGAAATATGTCAGCGCAAGCAATCACAATCATTGGATTAGTGCACACAGCAATACTTGCATTGCTTAGTTGTGGAGTTTACATCAAAAGCAAAGCAGGCTACATATTCACATTAGTCTACATGATACCAACAGTCCTGGTTGGGGGATATTTAGGAATATTCTTTGCAGCAATCATTGTGTTCTCGCTGGTAATGAGTAGGAAAGAGTTTTTCTAGAAATATTCAGGGAGGGAATCTGAAGTAGCGCTTTACGTCTTACTTATGCCCTACCACCCACCATAGATGCAAGAGTAAGAAGGCGCAAGTGTCTTCGATAGTTGCATTAGAATTGGGGTATGGGGACGTTTGAAGAACATGTCTGACACTACTTTGTAATCCCCATGCTAAGAATAATAAAAATAAAACCTTGATTTAGGCTGCCATTTGCTGCTGCTCTTCTGCAACTACAGGGAAATGCACGCTGTAAAGCCCCATTATTGTTTTTATGAAGCCATTTGCAAGCTTCCTTAAATCTTCATATTTCTCATTGAATTCCTTGGATGCGTCATCGATATCCTTGCACTTTTTCATGAGTTTTTCCAGCTCAGCAGTTAACTTCGTTTGAAATTCTTGTGAAGCATTCGTAAAATCTTTTAGTTTATCCTTTGCTTCTTTATGAGTATCAAATTCAGTAATATCCGACTGCATATTTGCAAGAGTATTTACATAAGTGGAAAGCTGCTTTAATGACTTCTTCGCATCATCAAGAAGACTCATCCTTTTAGTCTCAACCAGTTTAAGCTCTTCAATCTCCTGCTTGAATATTTTGTCGAAGTCCTGCCTGTTTCTGATTACCTGTTTTACGCCCTTGACTACTGTGATAAGCTCATCTATCTTCTTGGCAACAATCTTGTCAGCAATCTCAGCATCTTTCAGATGTCCGCTAATGCCTGCAAGGCGGCTATAATAATCATACTCCTTGTCCAGGGTGTTAATCACAGTTTGTATTGAACTGGAATAATCACGCGGGTCTTCAGCTGCAGTTGTGTTCAGCACATCAACAAACCTGAGGTTTAACGTTTCCTTAAGCGCTAAAATTTCCTGGCGGCGTTTTTCAATATCTTCGTCATAAGCTTCTGCGATAGCGATAAGCTCAACACACAAGTTCCTCAAATCAGCAGTTTCCTTGTCACTAGGCCTGTGCGTATCTCCATGTTCTTTGATATTATCTATGTAAATTTTAATCTCATTTAATTTTGTCTTGAAATCCTTTTTCTCCTTATACAGCCAAGAATCTGACAAGAATCTTATTAGCTGCTGAACAGGCTCAATCGTGAATTTCGAAGGCTCCATAAGCAGCTTAAACTCCTTAATTTGCGGCAAGACAGGAGATGTTCGCAAATTTAACAGATACTCACGAACTTTTGCTAAAAAATTAGGCATGTCTGTTTTTACCAATGCCTTAAGCTTTGGGTCTGAAGATGCAAGAAGCTTCAGAGGCTTTCCAGAAGGAAGCCTTTTTATTTCTTCAGTCGCTTCAACATTATCCTGTTCCAGCTCTTTGAGTACCCTATTAATCTCTAACAAAAGCTCTCCAATGCTTGCTCCCTCTTTGATGTCAAGCTTCTGGACTATTCTCATATCAAGAAGCCCTGAATTTAATATCTTGTAAAGCTCTGCCTTGCAGAACTCCTTGTATCTCTGGTCAGCAGATTCCTTTATTGCGTACTCAAGCAATGTCTTAACACGCCTAAGATGATCTATTGATTTTGTATGGATGTGGACAGATGCAAGCTGGTAAGGGACATTGTACTCGGCAGGATATCTTGTTGCGTCTTCAGCAGTTTCAGGCATCTTTACTCCCTCCCGTAGTTCCCGTCGTTGAATTCAGGATTCTTTCCTTCAGCTCTTTCATATCTTCCTCTTGCGAATTCTGAGAATTGCGATATAATAATCTCTCTTTCGTTGAACCGGCTCAGTACTTCGCTCATCTTCCCGAGCACATCATCAGGCAGGTTCCTATTCCTGTGGTATGGATGGGTTGTTATATTGTAATAAGTCCTGTACATTGTTTCATCATGCTCACCCAAATCATTTGCTCTCCTGGTTACTCCTTCGGTGAGATTGGTCAATATATTTCTCTCTTCATCATTAAGCGCGTGCCCAGGGCGCCTGATGTTCTTGCTTTGTTCAAGCAGGTTGTAATAATATTTGACAAATTCCATGAACAGTTTGTATCCGTCTTTCAGCTGCTTGTCCAGCTCATTTATGTAGCCTACAAGGCTTGCAAGCTCTTCTGTTGCTCCTTCTGGAACAGGAAGTGCCGGCTGCTGAGGAGTCTGCGCCTGCCCTTGTCCCTGTCCGGTTCCGCCCAGATTTGGGAATGATGGAGCTCCGCCTTCTTCAGGGCCTGCCAAAAACAATGCAGCAAACAAATGATACATCATCATGATCATGCACACGCCATACGCTATTCCAGTCCAGTCATGCCAGGACGCAAGCATCTGCGTGCTAAGAGCAGCTACTCCCGCACCTGCAGGGGCTGCTGCAATAGCTGACTGGAAATTGCTGATTATTGTGGCGAGCAGATAGAATATTATTAGCTGAATAACATGATTCCTTCTCTTAGATGTGTTTTTCGTTTCCCTGCCTGTCTTGTTGCCGTCCTTGTCCTTTTCGACAATCATTTCAGAAGTCGGGAAGAAAGCATACATCAGGTAAATTAATCCAAAGATGGGCAATGCCATAAAAGCGAATATTGCGACAATGCCATAAGTTTGGGCTATTGAAAGCAGGATTCTGGTTGGAATCATGAACACAGAGATTGTTGCGATTACAAGGGCAACAACATTTACAACTCTGTTGTTCGGCTTGTCCTTGTCCTTGAAGACTCTTCTCCCGACCCAGACTAAAACAGAAAAAAGGAAAAGCCAAAGAAGCACTCTCATCCAGATGTCGAATGCCACTAATGATATCTTGTTGAAATCGAAGAATATGTAGCCGAGATATGTTTCAAGGAAATTGCTCATGCTACCAAGCCCGCCTGTAGTGCCTTGCGCAAAAGCCGGAATAGCTGAAAGGACGAATCCTGCAATAATAGCTGAAAAGCTTTTTAGCTTCATACCCCGCCAACCTCACCAGACTTTGCAATAGCCTCAGCAAGTTTCAGCTCTAAATTTTTCAAAACCTGCTCAGTTTTATCAAGTTCAGAATCTGCATTCAGAAGCTCTGCCAGGATGTTCCTCTTTTCCTGCGCATTTGTAGTGGCAGTTTTTAGAGTTGGTATGACAGCATTGTTAATTGAAACGCCTGCCTCATCGTATCTTGAATTGTATATGTGATCGACAGTGGCTGCAAGAGTCTTGCTTATTCCATTCAAGAAATCATAGCTCTTCTTTGTAGAGTCATTTAATCTAGTTAACTTATCCACTGCAGTCTTCAAGTCAGTTTTTAATTTTGAGACTTCTGCTGCGTCAACTTTAAGCTGGTCCTGCTGAGCCTGATTTCTAGTCATCTTATCATTAAGCACACCAATAAGATTGTTGGCTTTACCCTGATCTTCAGGACTCATTGTCCTAATGTTGTTGGTGATTTCTGCAATGCTAGCTATCATCTTATTCTTTATATCATTAAGAAGCCCCAGTCTTGCAGCAACATTATTTTCAAGTTTTTCTGTATTGCCGAACAATGCGCCGTAATCTGCTGACATCCTGGAAACATTGGTAAGCTCAGTTTTCACATCCCCTGAAATTTTTTGGAAATTCAGCTGCAGCTGCGCAAGCCCCTGCTTCAGCACATCAAAGTGCTGGTTCATCTCAATCTGTTTATTAGCTAGTTCTGAAGCAATTTTAGGATCTGACCTGTATTTGCTGGCTTCCTGTATGGCTTTGTATATCCCATTAAGGTAGTGCAGCTCTTTGACAATCCTCTCAAATATGGGAAGCTGTTCAGGATAAAGCTTTATTTCCTCATCAACCAGGGTAACATTCATTTTTCCCAAACCGCCCAGCTCTTTAACATATTTATCAGAAGCGTCTGCAAGCTGTTTGGAAGCGATGCCTGCATCACGAATCCTGTCTTTATCTGCCTTATCAGAATCTGGACCGCCACCACCAAATGGAGGGCCTCCTTTGCCTTTGCCTATTTCTCCAATACTTTTCATCCAGCTGCCTAAGCCCATCCCTGGAATCATTCCGATGGCATGTATGATTGCCATCAAAGTAAAGAATAATATTATCCAGGTCATCATAGAGCCGTCGAATACTCCTGCGAATGCCACATTCTGCTGTGCAGCTGCTGAAATATCACTTTTAATTTTTACCAGGAAAACTATAATCAATAGGGAAAGTATGAACATCAATGCGTGCGCAAGCTTCGGCTGGTTCTGGAAAAGCCCTGACCTTAGCTTGTAATAAAGGAAAATCATGAATAATATGGGAAGCAGGATGAACAGCAATGTCGCGAATCCGCTGTAAGTGGCTGCTATCGAAGTCAGCAATGAAGAAGGTATAAGAATGACGCCGAGGAATGCTATGACAGCGCCGACAACATTTGAAACTCTTTGGTTCGGTTTGTCGCCGCTCTTGAAAACCATGCCCCCTGCCCAGCTTACGACAGTGAAAAGCACTAGCCAGAGAACAAACTTCATGAAGGCTATCGCGCCTGCATCACCAGTAGCAAGATTCCCGCCGAAGTCCCTGATGAACGTGGTTATTCCTGTCTGCGTGAACACTTTTCCTATATCCTGGACAGTGCCCTGGGCAAAAACAAATTGTAGCGATAGCAAGGACAGCAGAATTATACTGATGAATATGAATGTCTTCTTATACATCAACTGAACACCTTCTTTTAAATACGATAATTAGAACAGGGTATATAAATATTGTGGTAACCATTTATAAATAAGATTACCCAAAATATTTATAAACAGCCCCAAATACTCATATTCTATGAAAAGAACGCATACTTGCGGAGAGCTGAGAAAAGGGGATGTGAAGAAAGAGGTAATTCTTCAGGGCTGGGTCCAGAGCAGAAGGGACCACGGCGGATTGATATTCATAGATTTAAGAGACAGATATGGATTGACACAGGTAGCTTTCGATCCGACAATTAATGCAGAATCACACAAGCTGGCAGATACTCTAAGAAGAGAATTTGTCATAGAAGTCCATGGAAAAGTCAGGGCAAGGCCTGAAGGAATGGCTAATCCTAACATGGCGACAGGCGATGTCGAGGTTATCTGCGACAAGCAGCTTGAAATTCTTAACAAGGCAGAAACTCCGCCTCTAGAAATTGAGGACAGGATTGCAGCGAATGAGGATATGAGATTAAAATACAGATATCTTGATTTGCGAAGGCCTTCAATGCTAAATCATTTTATTGTAAGGCACAAGGCAGCGATGGCTGCAAGGGAATTTCTTGCAGGGCAGGGATTTTTAGAAGTAGAAACTCCTCTGCTGATACGTTCAACTCCTGAAGGAGCAAGGGATTACATTGTTCCGTCGAGAGTAAATCCTGGAAAGGCTTACAGTTTGCCGCAGAGCCCGCAGCTGTACAAGCAGATTCTCATGGTTTCTGGATTCGACAGATACTTTCAGGTTGCAAGATGCCTAAGAGATGAAGACTTGAGAGCAGACAGGCAGCCGGAATTCACGCAGATAGATATTGAAATGACTTTTGTTGAGCAGGAAGACGTATTCAAAGTAATTGAAGGGCTGATGAAGCACATGTTCAAGCAGGCCATAAGCCATGATTTGAAAATTCCGTTCCAAAGGCTTACTTATGATGAGTCAATGAAAAAATACGGCTGCGACAAGCCAGACTTAAGATTCGGGCTTGAGCTCATTGATGTCACAGAAGTTCTCAAAGATAGCGAATTCAATGTTTTCAAGTCAGCACCGCTGATAAAATGCTTGAATGCGAAAGGCTGCGGCAGCTATTCAAGAACACAGCTTGAGGAATTGACAGCGCTTGCAGTCTCCCTGAAAGCTAAGGGA
>CAIVOO010000132.1 GCA_903907555.1 uncultured archaeon
AATATTTTTTTGTTTGAGTTCATGAATTGAATAAAAATCAGAAGTTGAGATAGAATGATTTGTTTTTTTCTTAGTCACAGAATAAAGGTACTCCCTGCCTTTATGTTCAAGCTCAAGGAATGAGCAGTTTATCGGGAATCTTGACAATACATAATCAGATTTGTACTTGTTTAACAGCTGATTCTTTACTGAACATGTCGTGTTTGTGAAGAATTTGTAGCCGTCTAAAGTTTCGCTCTCAAAACCGTGCAGCATCATCATCCTTGATGATGGATAGTTTCCTGTCAGCGGGATTACCGCGCCTATTTCAGGCATTGAGAAAATCTTTTTGCCTTTTATCTCGCTGTTTTTCAGCCAGAGCAAATCCTGATAGTCATTCTCTGTAATGTATCTGTGCCAGTGCGCCCTTATGTCCCTAGGATCGTTAGCTGTTTTAGTGTAATATTGATTGAAACTAAACAGAATAAGCAATAAGAGCATGATTGCTATGGCTCCATATTTCAAGTATGGCTGTTTGATATGCTTCATCACAAAATAAACTCCTAAGGCAGAAAGAAATAATGAAGATAGCAGCAGAAGATAGACAATCCTGTGGTATTCAATATAAAGAGTGTAAGGCAGGAAATATGAGAGAAGGTAATATGCAAACATTGCCAGCCAGAAAACAGAGTATATCTTGAATGTTTTTGATTTTACGGCAATCCACAAGCCAAGCAAAGCAAACAGCGACGGTATAATCCCGTACAAGATGAAATAATTGTATGTGTAGCTTACTCCGAGAGGAAATTTGTAGCTGAGAACCATTGACACTGTATTCGTTATGTTTTGCTTGAACATTGTCTTTGATAGTATTATGCCTGCAACTATTAGGATTGCAGATGATGCTGAAAGTATCAGATAATGCTTTTTGATGTAATGGAAGTTCAGCAGCGCATAGATAAAAGCGACAGTGCCAAGCATTATCGCAGTGCTAGGGTGGATGAAGAGCGTCATTAGCAGGAATAATATCGAGATTATCATCGAATCAATTTTGTCTTCCCTTATCCCTTCTGAGAACAGATAGAGAAACAGGAAAATCAGCGGGAATGACATAGAAAAAGGCGTGAATAGCCATATCCCTAATATGTTTGCAGAGCTCTGCAATGTCAACAGGAAAATGACTGAAAGCACTGCAACCCAGTATTTTTTAGTCAAAGAATAAACTGTAGCGAACAAGATGAATGACGTGAGAAATATGAATATTACAGGCAGGTACTTGAAGTCAAGAAATATGTCAGCTCCTGTCAGCAGGAAAGCCTCTGCGATAAATACATGGTTGCCTGCCTCGAGATGGAACTCTGTATAATTGCCGAACGGGCTCTTGAAAAGGTGCCCTGTTTCTATTGCTGTATCAGCATAGCTCAGATGGGTCCACTCGTCAAGATGGTTTGGAAAGCGGTAATCCAGACGAGGAATGGAAATCAGGACAGAAGCGGATATCAGAAGCGCAAGAAGAATCATCAGCTGTTTCTTTGTAAGCTCTGCATGAGGGAAAATTGGAATCTTCCTGATGAATATGATTATTGCAAGAATTAAAGTTAATGCAATATAGAACGCCCAGACAGTTGCTGCAGTAATCTTATACAAGTTCAGCAGAAACCCTGAGAATACAGACAATGCGATGGCAAATCCGATGGAGACTGCCAACGACATAATCAAATCCCTCTTCAGAAATATCCCAGTCAGCAGATATGCAGGAATCAGAAGTACAAGCATTGAAATTATCAATAAAATCATTTTAGTAATAAATATAGACTGATATTAAATAATTTTCTATTAATTAAAATAAAACCCAAGAAAACCTTTGGTTTTCTGGGCCCAAAAAGCTTTAAGCTTTTTTGGGAAATAAAAAAAATTTATTTTTTCTTATGCTTGTGCTGCCTTGCTGGCGCAGTCTTCGTCGGCACGTAGTCGTGCAATGCTGCATTCTTAGGCCTTACAAAGAAGTAAAGCACTCCCAAAGCTATAATCACCAGCACAGGAACTCCCCATGATAATATAGTCTTCCAGTTGGTTCCGCTGACAGGCACTTCCTTGACTTCAGGAGCTTTGGCTTCTGCAGTTTGTTGCGCTGCTGCTTTAGCAGCTTCCTCAGCAGCCTTAGCTTCTTCAGCTGCTTTAGTCTCCTCTGCCTTCTTGGTATACATGCCCTCGTTAAGCTCGTATATCGTGAAGCAGCTCTTAGTAGCCAACTTTCTAGAACCTACAATCTTAGTGTCAGGTATTCCATTGTTATTAACATCATAGTATTCTGTGCTGTTCTGAGCTATAGTCACCGGATTGTTATTCAATCTTAGCTCGTTAGTGTCGAGATTAGTCATAGTCATCATCTGCTTAAGCTTCTGAATATAGAAGTACACAGTCTGATCCTGAGACAAACAAGTCTCCATAATGAAATTCTCCACAGTAGTATTCGAACCAGTCAAAGTAGTACCACCAAACGAAGCTGTTGAACCACCACCAGAACCTCCACCACCAGCAGAAGCACTGCCGCCAACACCAAACAAGCTGAAATGCTCAATTCTAGCTTCAACATAATGCTCTGCCTTATTCACAGTAGTTGGCAAAGTCACCCAAGCATTCGTGCCAGGATCATACCACGTAATCTTCAAGGAGCTAGTTGTTACGCCAGCAGCCCTCAACTGCTCATCAGTATAGTAAATCCTAAGTATCCAGTAATCCAATGAGCCCGGATTTGTAATATCTCCCGAAATATTTACATCAACCCAGATGCCAAGCCCTTCAAGCTTGAACTTAGCTCCATTTGCAGGAGGCTCGCTGTAGAAATTCACAGTCAACGTTCCTGTAGAACCATCTGTCGAATGTATCTCACCCCATATGCCATAATCTTCACTACCGAAAGTATCTACATTACCAGCTGACGTATCAAG
>CAIVOO010000133.1 GCA_903907555.1 uncultured archaeon
CAGGTTTTCAGCAAGGGGCATCCTTTGCATATTGGCTTAGTTCTGCAATGCTGTTTCGCCAGCTCTACCAATAAAGCATGGTACTCATTGAAAAGCCTTGCATCTGGCTTAAGATTCTTCATAAACAGCTGTTGAAGTTCATCGTAGCTGCATTTTTCCTTGCAATAGCCTAATCTTGAGAATATTCGTTTAGTGTATGCATCAATCACAAATATTGGCTTGCTGTAAGCGTACAACAAAATAGAATCTGCTGTTTCAGGTCCAATACCCCAGACTGACAAAAGATTTTCGCGATTGATTGATTTCTTTGATTTTAGAAATTTAATTATTTCCTTGATTTTTCTGGCTTTCTGGTTGTAATAGCCTGCCGGACGGATAAGTTCAGCAAGCTTTTTCTCAGGAATCTTTTCTAACTTTCTAATATCAAGAAGTTTATTCTTGTTAAGATGATATACTGCTTTCTCGACATTCTTCCAGGAAGTGTTCTGTGTGAGGATTGCGCCAATTATTATTTCGAACTTCTGCTTCTCATTGTGTTTCTTCCCATGATAGCTTGGATGAAGCTCTCCCTCCAATGTAGTTGGCCACCATTTCTGGGAACTGTATCTTTCAAACAAAAATTTGTAAATCCTGGCTATATCTTCCATTTTATGCTCTGTTCGATTCTTTTCTTAAAAGTTATGAGAAAGTCAGTTGTTACTGTGATCATGAATACCGCAATTAAAATCATCACCAGTTTATTATTGATTAGACTGATTGTTTTTAACAGCAAAGGGAAGATCAACTTGTAAAATACTAAAGCCAACAACCCCCAATAGATTGAGAATTTCAGGCAGATTATGTTTTTGAAATTGAGAAACTCTTGCGAATAGTCCCACAGTTTTATTCCATAATATCGAACAAAAAAAAGCCCTCCGACCAATTCGACAACAGTTGGTGTTATGACAATAAGCACATATTTCGCCATTACGCTTATTTCCATAGCAGATACCGCAAACAGAAAAACCACTCCAAAACCATATATTGGAAGATACGGGCCTCTCAGGAGCCCAGGATTCACCGGTTTCCATTTTTTTATCGAACGGAATATTACTTCCAACAGCCATCCTGCAAAACATCCTAAGGCAAAAATAAAAAACAACAGTTCTGCACTGATATCAATTTGAAACATAAATAGTTTTATAAGTGCCTACATTTTAAATGTTTCTATGGGAGAGGATGAGCTGGTCTATGCAGATCAAATAGATGGGAAGAAATTCAGATTAGTTCTGATATTTGATAATTATTCAGAAAGGGATTACAAGAATGATTTTCAGGAATTCGTAGATTACCAGAAGAAGCTAAGCCTGACTGGCGAGAAAGGCGAGACTGATTTCAGGTTCTGGGAAAATAAGATAAGCCTGACAACTGATGTTGATAAGAAAGATTTCAAATTCTGGGAAATCAAGGAATTTGTTCCACCATTTGATTTTTTCAAAAAAAAGAGTGTCGATTACCTTGGGAAAGCAGTTGCTTCGATACTGCGAGCCAATCCTAAAATAATTGTTTCAGACGAATTAAACCTGGAGATAAAAGTAATCCGAATCAAAGAAAGAAGTTATTATATTGAATCGCATGATGACTTGATGACTCCCGAATATGCCTGCTACAGCGGAGCCGGAATCTGGTTCATGCAGGCCATAGCTGCCCCGCTTTTTTATTTTAACAGAGTTGATTTCAGCTACATAACAAGATTCTTCCTGCATGAGCTGCAGCATTTTGCAGACAACATGAAGGGTTATCTTCAATTTGATTCGAAATATGCCGACAAGATCAAGCGATTCTCGAAAAAGAAGTCTGCCTACTGCCTGAACTATCTTTATACAACCATATTCAACCTGCGCGAAGAGGGCTATCCTGACTTCGTGATGCGAAAAGAGGTTGGAAAGATGGAAATTAATATGGAAGGCGTCAGGGAATACAACAGAAATCTTGAGCTGCTCATAAAATTGCGTCTTAAGAAGGATGCTGAAGAGCTGTTTGAGAAGAAGATTGGCTGGGAAAACATGACAGCTTCTGGCGAATATGCCTGCGGAAGAGTTATGTGCCTGACTATTGCAATGTATGTTGCGAAGATAAAACTTAAGCCTTGCAAGATTAGTGTTGGAAAAGAAGTCTTCAGCGGACATGATTTCCCTGAGCTGGATAAAATTATGTCTACCAATAAAATAATCTATGTTTCTGACTTTTCAAATGACGTGCTTCAAAATGCTGCTGCATTAATAGAGCCGTCGCTAGGCTTTCATTTCATAAAGCTGTATGAGGAAGCGTGCAATTATCTTGGAATCTCTGAGAAGAACAGGGTAATGACAAGAGACAGGTTTGTATTTCTGCAAAGAAAAGCAATGGACTTTGCTGCAAAGGAAAGGGCAAAAAGATTAAAGAAATCAGGTTTCGTCAATCTTGGTTAATGGATCCATTCTTGCCAAAAGCAATCCTGATTTAGTCTTCCAGTAAGAAATTGTGAATTTGTCTGAAGAGAACTCTTCGACAGGAATCTTGAAGTCCATCAATTCAATCATGCCTATATCCCACGCATAACCTGTGCATTTATAGTAAAACTTGCATTCTGCTCTGCTTTCCTTGTCTCTGGGCCTGGACCTTCCACGCCTGCATGGATTGCATGGATCAGGAACGTTTTCAGAATAACTCTTGAAATCAACCTGCTTGAACAGCTGGTTGTCGTGATCGAAATAGAAATTTCTTTCCATCAGTTTAAACGCATCTTTTTCATTTCCTGAAATCTTTTTCAAGTTTCTTGGAGCTCTTCTTCTATTAGCATCCCTGAAATATTTGCCATTCTTGTTTTCGATTCCTGCTGCTGAGAATATGAGCATGCTATAGATTCCTTGATTTGAAAAAGCCCTTACAGCATCATGGAATGGCTGGAAACCAAAGCTTTCAGATTCCACCATTACAACAGTTTCTAAAGTAACAACAGAATCTGGTTTAACATCTTCCCTTTTATCCCTTACAGTCAAGTCTGTTGCAAATTGCGTTCCGTTGACATCGTAAACCTTATCTGTTTCAAAATCATATTGAGCTGTTCTAAAGTTTTCAAGAAGTTTGTTAACAATATGGCCTGTCTGCCAGGTCATGTGCCTTGTAGGATGCCCTCCCTGCTGTTTCGGATGCCTGAAATGCTCTGCAACAATATTGAGAAGCCCTCTGTAGGACCTATTAACATGAATAACTGGAGAATCACATGAAAGGCAGGAGTAATCCCTTGATTTAGCGTCAGGTATCTGCCCTGAAACGTATAATTTTCCATCATCACCTTTTGCGCTGAACATGGTTTCTTGTGATGGCTACCCCTATTTAAATCTTTCGTTTTGTTACTACTAATTAGTTACATTATTTCGGAGAATTTTCGAAAAAAGAAAGAAAAAATAAAATTTATCCGTAAAGCTTGGCAAAGCACATTCCAGACAAGACGCCAATAACCAAACCTTCAATCGCCCAGCTAACAACCAAAGCAACAGGCAGGTTGATAGTTAGAAACATGCCCAAAGCGCCTGGAATTCCTGCAAGCAAGAAAAGCAGCAGTCCAAATTTTGCACCCTTCTTCCAGCCGTGCGACTTCAAGCTGCCTTCAACCCAAATATATCCTGCGATTAATAGCAACCCAGTTATCAGATTGAATAACAGCGAATAAACATAAAAGCTAGTTGGCGGCGGGCCTGCTGTCGGCATCATCAATTTGCTCCAGACAGTGAAATAGTCTGGCAATGTGTAATAACTCATTGTGGCGAATGCGCCAATGCTGTGTATTATCTGAGCAATAACCGCAAAGATAACACCTCCTAACAAAACTTTCCAGAAACTTGGTTTCATCGTATCACCCGAAGTTAAGAAATCTTTGGTAATTAAAAATGTTGCTGTTAAATCCAATGTATTGTTCTTTTCTCTATCAGCATAAGAACCTGGTTGATCAAGTAACCCATCAATCCTGTCATTAAAATTATCGCATACATCTGAGGTATCTTATAATTTAACTGAGCATCAAGTATTGCATGGCCCAGCCCGTTGGAAGAACCAATAAACATTTCTGTTACAATTATAGCCATCAAAGACAGCGATGCGCCGATTCTTAATCCTGCAAAGATGTTGGGCAGCGCTGCTGGGAATATTATGTGTGAGAATAAATACAATTTCGTTGCATTATAGACCTGTGCAATTTTCAAATATGCTTTGTTCAGGTGGAAAACTCCATAAGATGTATTGACAAGTATTACAAGCGATGCAACCCAAACACCGTAAGCTATTTTCGAACTATCCCCTATACCCAAGAACAGCATGAATAACGGAAACAACGCTATCGGAGGTATTGATCTGCAGAAATCTATGACAAACTCAAATGAGCGGTATAATGATTTATTATATCCCAGAACCAGCCCTGCAGGAATGCCTATCAAAGCGCTTATCAGCACAGTAGCAAGCACTCTCGAGAATGTCAAGCCGAATTCTGAAACGATTTCTTTGTTCGTCAATAGAAGAACAAATTCTTTCAGGATAATGGCTGGATTTGGAAACAGAAGCTTGTTAAAAATTCCCAAATAATAAATTATGACAGCTAGTGCAAATATTCCCGCAGGGACTGCGAAGTACTTTGACAATCTAAAAGTCTCTTTCATCTTAGATTAGCTTCGCTACCTCTCTTTTGTAATCCAGAAATTCGTTTGACAAAACTGCAGATTCCATGCGCGGCCTCTGCAATCCAATGTTCACAACACCTTTTATCTTCCCAGGACGATTGCTAAGCACAACAATCCTGTCAGACAGCAGTATTGCATCATCCAGATTGTGCGAGACAATAATTACTGTCGGCTTCTCGCTTTCGTACAACTGCATCAGTTTCTGCCTCACAAGCGAGGCCATCTGGCAGTCGAGCGATGAGAATGGTTCATCCAATATGATGAAATTGCATTCATGAATGAACGCCCTTGAAATCGCCAAAAGCTGCTTCATACCACCTGATAATTGATAGGGGTATTTGTTGCGGAACTTCCAGAGATTTGTCTCTCTCAAAATCTTACTTATTCTTTTTTTATCCAGATTCTTGTCATGCAGATGGATATTCTCAATAACTGTTTTCCATGGCAGCACTGAATCATCCGAGTTCTGGAATACAAAACCGAATTTTGCATTGGTTGTGTGATTTATCACACCTGAAAAATCCTTGTCCAGTCCGGAGATAAGATTAAGGAGAGTTGTCTTGCCAGAGCCGTTCGGCCCTATGATTGAAACAACTTCCCCATCGTCAATTCTAAAATTTATATTGTCCAATACTTTCAGGTCTGAATACTTCTTGACAAGATTTTTGACACGAAGCATCTCACCTATAGAGCATCGGCCCTACCTCAACCTTCTTTATCGCTCCTGTCTCTGCAAATTTGTCAGCCACAACCTGAAGCGCTGTTGCGTTCATAGAGTCTGAAGTTACATATTCTGTAACAGGAAGCTTCTCTGCTGTAGCATTGTCGACAGGGCTGAATTCAGGATAGTATCTTCTTGCTTTCACAGGATCTGCATTTATCGATTCTATTGCTTCGTCAACAGCTGCAATAATTTTTTTTGCTGTATCAGGATGCTCATTCACGAACTTTGTTGAAAAGACGCTTGTATCGAAAAGCATGTTGTCCATGAAATATGTGCTGATTGGGCTTTCAACAAGAACTCTTGCGATTCCTTTCTCTATGCCTGTAGTTGCTAATGGTTCGAGAACATATATCGCGTCAACGCTTCCAGACGCTAACGCCGCCAACTGCTGCGATGGGTTTGTCTCAACAACCTTGACCTGCCCTGTCAGATTCTCTTTTTCAAGCATGCTTTTCATCCAGAAATTAGCCGCTGTTCCAGGCAGTGTCGAAATTGTCTTGCCCTTCAAATCAGAAACTTTCGTTATGCTTGAGTTTTTCGCAACAAGCAAGGCATCGAATTCCTTGTGGAAATATGTTAAATCGAATATTTTTAGCTGTCCAGGCGATTTATCTTCGATAGTTAAAGGAACTAGAATGTTAACTCCACCCACTCCTGCGTCTATATTTCCGTTCAAAATAGCATCAACAAGCTGGTTTGTAGATTCAAAACTTACAAGCTCTGCATCCAATCCCTGAGCTCTATAATATCCTTCTGCTTTAGCTACATACGCTGGCAGGTAGAAAAGCTGTGGCCTATAACCTATCTTGACTTTCTGCAATGGCTCGTATGTAACTTTTGCCGCCATTATATGATTGCTCTCGTAAAATAAAGCAATTCCGCCCAAAATTAATATGCAAAGTGCACATATCACAACCATGGTTTTATTGTTCATTTTTATCCTCCTTGGATTTTAATCCCAAAATTCCAAGCCTAAACTTGTCATTTATCCACTCCTGCGACAATTCGCCGATTCTTTGTAGAAACCGCTGTTTGGCTTCCTCTTTTGTTTCTAGGTTCTTAGCTACCTTGAAAAATTCTCTTTCCAAGTCTATTTTCTTAGGCATATTCTTGAATCGTCACTCTGTAGTAACTGTCAAGTAATATCAGTATATTAATTTTTGTTATAAAGTTATATTATAACAATAATAAAGTTTAAAAAGACCGCAATATTAGTGACGACTATGGACACGTCGATATTGAGAAAAATAGGCTTGACAAATAACGAGATCAAAGTCTATCTAACGCTTCTCGAGCTTGGTTCTGTACCTGCCGGAGAACTGATCAAAAAAGTCGAGTTGCACAGGACAGCAGTTTACGACATGTTGGAAAGGCTTCTGGAAAAAGGGCTGATTTCATATGCCATTGTATCAAATGTGAAGCATTTCGAAGCGATAGACCCTAATCAATTGCTAAGCTACGTAGACCAGAGAAAAGATGAGCTAGAAGATTACAGCAAAGAAATTGAAAAAGTGCTTCCAGAACTGGAATTAAAGAGAAAGCTCGCAAAAGAGCCCTTGGAAGCCACAATATTCAAAGGAAAGCAAGGGGTAAAATCAATGTTTGAAGACATACTCAGAACCAAGCAGACGCTTCATGTTTATGGCGCTGAGGGCAGATTCAAAGAATTTTTCCCTATTTACTATCATCACTTTCATAAAAAAAGAGTCGGTAGCAAGATAAAAATCAGGATAATTTACAAAGAAAGTGTTAGAAAAGAAAAAAGAGCTACCGAATTGAAACTTATAGAAATGAGATATCTGCCAAATGAATTTGACACGCCTGCAACCACAATGATTTATGGAGACAAGGTCACTATTGTCATATGGGGCGACCAGCCAATAGTCACATTAATCAGAAGCGGAAAGATTGCAAAATCCTATCTCTCAAATTTCGAATTATTATGGAGTATTGCCAAGGAATAATTTAAGTTCTGAGAATATTTTGCTATTATCCCCTTCAACACTGCCCTGCGCCAGCTTCTTGTTTCCGCCGCCCTTTCCAGGGAATTTAGAGAATAAACTTTTTAAAATTTGGGAAGCATCCTTGTTTGTCTTGTCTCCGCAGGCTATTGCTATCTGCTTCTGCTCGTCTTCGTTGATGAAACAGACAACACAATCATCTTTTGTTTCCTCAACTATCTTCTTCACAAAATCCTGCTTGTTAATTCCTGGGTATACCTCAGTAAGTAGTTTGCAATTAGCTATTTGTGATACTTGTGGTTTTACTTCTATATTCTTGCTTATCTCCCTGACTTTTTCTTTCAGAGAATCGCATCTTTGCTTAAGATTTTCCACATCCTTAATCAAATCTTCAGAATTCAGGAGCATCCTTAACTTTCTAACAATGCTCTGGCTAAAATACAAATCATCAGTTGTGTTTGTCTTGAATCTGATTTCATACTTAGCCTGTTTGACTTTGTTAATCTTAATTACTACAAAATTTCCAATCTCTTTCGTGTTCCTGACATGCTCTCCTGAGCAGGCGCTCTTGTCAAATCCTTCGACTTCAATCACTCGAACTTTGTCCTCTTTAATCCTGTCAATTTTAATCCTTAAATCAGAAATAGCTTTCGCATCATCCTTGCTGACAAAAGATTCTTTCACTACCCTGCCTTCGCTGATAATCTGGTTAGCCAGCTTTTCAGCCTTGTCAATATCATCTAAAGTTATATTTGCAGAATTTACAAACAGGCTTGATTCATTAGCATCCAAATCAATCTTCTCAAGCTCCAAATCCTTAACAAAAGTCTTCAAAGACTTGAAGAATACGTGCTCCCCTGTGTGCATCTTGGATAATGTTTCTTCGCTCATATTTCTTCAAGGTATGTTTTTGTCTCCCAATCTGTTACCTGTATCCTGAAATTATCCCACTCTAATTTTCTTGAACGCAAATATTCCCTGAACAAATGCTCGCCGAATGTCTTTTTAATAAGCTCGCTCTGTTCAAAATGGTGTATTGCATGTCCCAAAGATTCTGGAAGTGTTTCTATATGTCTGTTCAATCTCTGATTTTCATCAAGTTTATAGATATTTTCCTCAACAGGCTCCCTTATCTTCATTTTTTTATTCAATCCGTCAAGTCCTGCTGCAAGTATTGCTGCAAAAGCAAGATAAGGGTTGCAGCTTGAGTCAGGACATCGTAGCTCTCCTCGTGCAGAGGATTCCTTTACACCTTTTTTTCTCAGTTGAGGTATTCTAATCAAAGCGCTTCTGTTGTTTGAAGCATATGATATGTAAACAGGTGCCTCGAATCCTGGAACAAGCCTTTTGTAAGAATTGACTGTTGGATTTAAAACAGCGTTAATTTCTCTCACATGCGTCAAAACTCCCTCAATAAACATCTTTGCTGTCGCAGAAAGATTATATTCATCACTTGAGTCGAAGAATACATTTTTTCCATCCTTGTCTTTCAAGCTGAAATGCGTGTGCATTCCAGAGCCGTTGATTCCCTTGAATGGCTTTGGCATGAATGTTGCCATGAGACCATATTTCTGCGCTACTGTTTTTACAATCTGCTTGAAAAGTATTGTCTGGTCTGCAATCTTGAGCGCATCACCATACTTGAATCCTATTTCCTGCTGTCCTGGAGAAACTTCATGATGAGCCATCTCAGGCTCTATGCCAACCTTCTGCATCAGAGTCATTATCTCTTTTTTTATCAGATTTGCCTGGTCTTTGACAGGATAATCAAAATATCCTGCGGAATCATGAGGCTTGAATGCTCCATTCACATTTGATAGCAGGAAAAATTCTAATTCAGGGCATACCATAAACTTATAGCCCTTGGCTTTTGCAATCTCAAGCATGTTTTTTAGTACTCTTCTCGGATCTCCCTGGAAAGGGTTGCCGTCTGGGGTGTATGCGTCACAGATTATTCTTGCAGTTTTATACTCTTCTTGATGGAAAGGCAGAACAACATAAGTATCTTCATCAGGCTTTAGATACATGTCGCCTTCTGCAATTCTGGAAAATCCTTCGATAGAAGAACCGTCAAACCACTTCCCATCTTCCAGAGTGCTTTTATACATGTTAACTGGAATGCTGACAGTCTTTGCTTTGCCGTTTATGTCAATAAACTGCAGCTCAATAAATTTTATATTATCTTTCTTTATTTTACTAAGAACATTTTCTGGCATAGATACACCTCTTTATATAATAAAAAAAGAATTAGAATATAAATTTATTGTAGAACAGCGTTGACTGTCCCATCCTGCCCAGGCCTTGATGTGATTACTGCTTTTCCCTTGTCTGTGTCTATCACTGTGCCCTTTACCATGATGTTTCTTCTTACATAGTTCACATTTGCAGGGCATTCAAGTATTGTCTTTATCTTAGCCTTGTAGAATTTCTTTGATTTCTTATCGTAAACGTTAGCGATATCGGCAACGAGAAGCCTGAACTTGCAGTTGTCTCCTCTTGTCCTGATGAACTGCCTCTTTGTAGCTCCTAACTTTGTCATCGCAGGGAGTCTTCCTAACTCCTGCATCTTTTTAGTCCTTACGAACTTGTATCTTGCACCAGATGGTCTTCTTTTTGGTCTTCCTTGCGCTATAGCCATTTTACTTCTTCCTCAACTTCTGCCAGCTGAATTTCCTCATTCGCGGGCTGCTTCCGTAGCCGCAAGAGCTGCAGACTTTCCTCTTCATGTGATAAGACTTCCTGCCGCACCTTCTGCAATAGATGTGCAGCTTCTGTCCAGATCTCTTACCCTGTGAAGGCGTTCCTTTGGTCATTCATTTCACCTATGCTGGAAATATAACAGTGATTGTGTCTCCCCTTAGGAAAGCGGTTCCGATCTTTCTTTTCAGCTCTCCTTCCACTCTCTCCTCAGCCTCTTCCAATACGACATTTATGTGTATGTCGAAAGCCTTGAGTATGCCAACATACTGCTTGTTGCTTTTCAGCTCAACAATAACTCTCTTGTCTCTTGCCTTGTTTAAGGCATCCAATGGTCTTGAAGGTTCTATCATAGTTTTTCCCCCTAAAAATAAAACAATAGACGAGAAAGAAGATAGGGTATTTATAAAGGTTGCTGTTTTTGAGTTAACTATTTATACACTAGACGCTGGATTGATTCTGAAATGAAAAGCAGATGCAATTGTGGGAATGTTATGAAAGAAAAAAACAGCAGAACACCCGATGGAAAAGAATACAGCTATTTATCCTGTTCTGAATGTGGTGAAGAGATTTTAAGTATAAAGCAACTTCATAAGATTGCTGGTAAGTATTGGATACAAAATTAATTGAAAGTATTCTAAAAACGCCCCTGCGGAGATTTGAACTCCGGTCACAAGCTGTTTGCCTTTCGTCCGCAAGCTCGTATACTGTCCAAGCTATACTACAGGGGCATATCCGAGCAGAAAGGACTTTCATTTAAAAAACTTTACAGGATTATGGATATTTCAGCAATTCGTCCTTGCTGAACTTGATTTTAGTTCTCGCCCTGCCAAGCAGCATTCTTCCGAAATAAGGTGCATGTTTCCTAATTACGTTTGTATGCCCAACAAATCGTTTTGGGATGTTCGTTTCTTTTCCAACCACAGAGCTTCTTCTGTTCTTCAAGGCATTAAGAAATTCTTCTCTTGTTGATGCCTCTGCATAGGTTACGACTCCGCCAATCTCGAATACAGAATGCCCGTCGCTTCCGCCAGTTATGCCTCTGTCGTACCTGTCAGCAAGCTCTGCTGCGCGCGAGTTCACAACTCTCAACTGCTCCCCATTGATTGCTTCTATGCAGTCAACTTTCCTGAAAATGCTTTCATCAAATTTATTTTTCTCAATAGCTTTAGCAACATTCAGCCACAAGGGGCCGAATGGATGTGGAAGGGAAGTTATGCAGTTGTAATCTTTTGAATTTTCCAAGAGCTCCATAAGTCCTTTATCAATTCTGCTGTTTGGGTTTTTTCTAACAACATCCTTGACAAATTTACTGTAATATTCATCCAATTCTTTGAAATTATAAAAATAAAGCAACAAGTGCGGCCCGTCCAAGGTGTTCAATTCAATTGCAGGGATTGTCATAATGTTTTTTATCTTTTCAAGTTCTAAAACACATTTTATCGAATTGTGGTCTGCGATGCACAATGCTGTTCCGAGCTTCTTCGCCTTTTTTGCCATGGAAAAAACGCTGTTAAGCCCGTCAGAGCAGTTGCTGTGCGTATGCAAGTCAGAAACCATGAAGCCGTTCTTCAGCAAATCTTTTATCTTGGGCTTCTTGAATATAATATTATTCATATAAATAAAAATAAGAAAGAGACTTTAAAAACTTATTCCCTGCAAATCTGCGACAGGAACCCTTCAGGCACAGCGCTTATGAGAGAGCCGTATGCAGAGCTTCTCTTGATTTCATATATTTTGCCTCCCAGCATGCCGTCCCTCATGTAAGTTTTGTGCGCCTCTTCAACTTCCTGCTGGGTCTTAAATCCAGCCCTTATCGCGTGCCCAAATGTTTTTGCTGTCCTGATAACTGTTGCAACAGCCTTGAAAGTCGGGTAATCCACGTGATCGTCGATAAAAGGCCTGGAATTTGTCGTTACAAAATCCAGAAGATTTGATATCTCCTTTGATATCTTTTCCTGCACGCCAAGGAAAGACTGCCCTCCAAGGATTGGATGCGTTATTAGAACGACATAACCTGCCGGCTTGCCGAAGTTGTGGTTGCCTTCTTTATCCAGCCACTTTGTCACTTTAATCAAGGTGCCGCCAGTATCGAGCCTGTCATCAAACAATAGCACATATTTGCCGTTCAGCATATTTTCTGTAACAGGATATCTATCATCCAGCATAACTTCGAGTCTGTCTGGATCATTTGGAACACTTCTGAATTTCTTGAATTTCAGGACAGATGCATTTGGCATTTCCATGGAAGTTCTCAGCTGGTTCGCCACAGCTTCTATTCCATCATCAAGTATCACGTGGGCTAAATTCTTACCAGCATCATCTAAAGCATTAACTCTTCGCAAACTAGAATTTGAACTTTTGAAATAATCAGTAAAAAGATATATTGGACTAATGTTGAGTAAACCAGCATAGCCTTTCCCGCCCATAAACTCTTCAAAAGCTGCAAAGTCTTCATTGCTGTGAGGATGCATTGTCATTACCTGGTCGACTCCCTTGTCATGCCAGGATTTTGCCAAGCTTCGGATGGTATTCATATAACCCATCACTTTTTCAGGCATTTTGATAGGATCCCTGTCTGCCCGTGCATAATCCAAATCTGTGGCTACGACTACAACTTTATCAGCGCCATAATACTTAAAAGATTCTGCAGTAAGCTCTACCCTTTTTGACATATCCTGCGGATTCTGATAAGGACCCGAAGTTTTTATCAAATAAACAGTCAACCCGCTGTAAGCTTTAGCAGGATCAAACTTCTTGCCTTTCTTCTGCAATGCATTAAGCAGCCCATGATATGGAGTAAATTCCCCGTCTGCAAACTTTTTCGGCACAAACACATCAAGCATGTTGAATGTCTGTCCTGCAGAGGCTGCTATCCTCTGCGCATGCGCCAGATGCGTACTAGAAACTGTAACTATCAACTTTCCTTCCAAGAAACCATCACCCATATTTTCACCCCGCCGAGAAATTGCATAAGGGGTTTATATTTATTATTGTATTATAGAATACCATATGCGAAATATATTCGCTAATAGTCCAATAAGCTTATCTGCCCTTTTCTTTTGCCTTCAGGCACCTGCTCTACGACTTCGCCAACCTGCTGCTTGACGTTCGCTGCTATTTTCTTTCCGACAATCTGTGCAAGAACTGTTATGTCCGCACTTTTCACGTCTTTTATGTCTTTTATTTTGTTGGCGAACAATTTTCTTGCCCTGACGCGTCCAATATCTTTAAGCTGCAGCAGCGGCAGCAGTTCTTCTCTCACTCCATTCTTCAATCTTATTCTTAATTTTAGAATTTCCTTTATCGCTTCGTGGGCTGGCATTAATTTTGCAAGCTCTTCTGCTGCATAAAGAAGCCAGTCTGCATTGTCCAGCTTTACTTTTATCTCGCCTGGGCGGATGCTGTACTTCTCCAAAAGCTCCTCTTCATCTTTCTCATTAATCCAGTCATCGAAAAACAATGCTGTCTTTACGGAATTTATGAATTCACCATAATCAGGATCATACATCACAGGCTCGTCAATTACTAATTCTTCTTTAAGCAGCCTTTCCCTGATTTTATCGACTTCGGCAACTTTCGCTTTCAGGAACGGGCGTATCTCAAGCTGCGATGATATCAAATGCAATAATGAAAATGTTGAAATTTTGTCTTTTTTATTAAGCGCAATGACAATGTTGTTTGCTGTCACAGGGTCTATGTAAAGCTCTGCAACCCTTTTTCCGAGAAGTGTTGCTTCAATCAGTTCGCTGTCGTATTCATTTGCCGAGACAAACTCCTCTTTTTTCAGCTTGATGAATTCAAATTCTTCAAGCAGGTTCAGCATTTTTACAATAATTCTTTTTAGCTTTGACAAATCCTCAAACTGGTATGCCCAGAATGTTTTCGAGAAGAATGCATAAATCTCTTTCTGGCTCCTGACAATATCTGTAGCAATCAATGACAAGATATAAGTTCTTAGCACAGGCTCGACAGCTAATTTAGAATAGATTGGCTCAGGAACTCCGAGAACATATTTTTCATATATGTCATCGCGTTCGCCTTCTGTCTGCGCTATGCATATTGCCTCGCCGTAATCCTCCTTCCCAGGCCTTCCTGCACGTCCAGCCATCTGTATATATTCAAGCACAGGAATCCAGTCCATCCCCCAGTTTCCACCGTAGCGCTTCAAGTCTTTTATTATAGTCCTGAATGCCGGCAGGTCAACACCTGCTGCTAATGTAGGAGTTGCGCAGATTACTTTTACCTTTCCTGCTCGAAAATTATCTTCAATAAGTTCCCTCTGCTCTGACGCAAGACCTGCATGATGAAATGCTATGCCTTTTTCTATGCATTTTGCCAGTCTTTCGCATTGTTTTGTCGGGCGCTGGAGAACATTCAGTATTTTTTCAGATAATTCTTTCAGATGAGGAGTTGTTTCCTTGATTTTCTTTGAAATTTTCTCTGCAGAGCTTTCTGCAGCGCGCTTTGAGCCAACAAATATCAGGATTTGCTTGTTTATGTCAATGGTATCTAATGCTATGTCAATAAACGGCTCGTCAGAAAGCTCCTTTATTATGATTGGCTTGTGTTTTTTCACTGTAGCGATTTTTTTATCTTCTCTGAATAGAGATTTATGTCATCTTCATATTTCCTGTGAGGCCAGTCAAACTTGAAATTATTCTCGCTGTGCCTTGGGATGACATGCATATGCATGTGATTTATTATCTGCCCTGCAGCAGGCTTGTTGTTGATTACAATATTGGTTCCATCACAGAATTCCAGCACAGCCTTGCTTATTTTCTGCGCAAGCTTTGTCATTTCAGCAAGAATTTTCGGGTCTGCTGATTCCAAATCATCAAAATGCTTCTTTGGAACAATCAATGTATGCCCCTTATTTGCGGGCATAATGTCCAGAAACGCAACCAAGTCCTTGCTCTCAAAAACCTTTGTTGACGGAATCTCTCCTTGAATTATTTTGCAAAATATGCAGTCGCTCATTTTGATTACCTCTTCCTCATCTTTTTTATTTCCATTACTCTTAAAATTTGCTGTATTAACAGCGAAATCATGCCGATAGTGTAAGTTGCCAGTGATGAGAACTGTATTCCTTTCTTATAAAAATCGTAGATGCTTAAAGCTACAAACACAATCCCGAAAATCATGAAATAGCTTCTTAATTTCTTGTCATTCTTCAATGGACGAGCCGAGAATCGAACTCGGAGCCTCACCCTTGCGAAGGGTGCGTTATACCATTTAACTACTCGCCCCAAC
>CAIVOO010000134.1 GCA_903907555.1 uncultured archaeon
CCTGACCATTATATCCCCAGCACATAGCAGAACCATTAACCAACAAACCACAGGTATGAGCTTGTCCTAAAGAAGTTTGAACAAAAGTATTAGAAGCATTAACAAAAACAGGATTATTTCTCTGAGTCAGAGTACCATCTCCAATATCACCATAATCATTAGCCCCCCAACACATAACAGAACCATTAATTAAAACACCACAGGTATGATCATAACCAGCAGATATCGAAGTCATCTTACTCCAGAACGTAACATTCATAGCCTGATTTCCAGACACAGAAACATTCAATGTAGGATTAGAAGAATAAGCTATCGCACCGTTAGACGGAGAATTCAAAGTTATAGACGAAGGCAAAGCAAACACATAATAAGCAGATAGAATCATTAAGAAAAAGACTAATAATGTGACTACATCCCTCTTATTCAATCCATACACCTTTTTGATATATATATATTTGAGTGGTTTATAAAGTTTCCTTATTTATTGCTGGATTAATGATAGATTTATAATCTTTGGGTTAAAGTAGCTATCTTCTGTAAGCATCATCATGATGCCCGAAGAATATGAAAGTTACTGTTTTAGTCTCTTCGTTTATTTCATATTTCAGTACGAAGCTTTTCATTATATGGACTCTCCTTTCTCCGGCAAGATCATGCCTTAATGGCTTATAGTGTTGAGGATTTTCAAGGATTTCTTCCATCTTGTTTTTCAGGCTTTTTTCTAAAACAGGATTTTTCTTACATAGTTTATGTATCTCTTCTTTACATTTAGGATTAATCTCTGTATTGTAAGTCATTGATTCTAATAAAGAATTTGTATTATTTAAATATATCCTCAACAGACTTGATTTTGATGGGTTTCTCTTTTTTGCGTTTTTCCATTTCTTTCTTGAATTCTTCCTTTAATGGAAGTTCATCAACTGGGTGCCAGTCTATTTTGTCGCAGAAAGTCCATTCTTCATCAGACAAACTGCCTGTTTTAATGTAATTCTCAAAAATCAATTTTTTTATAGTTTCTTCTCTAGCTATCTCACTCCAGTTAACCCAGAGAAAGGATTTTAATTCATTCTTCATATCTTCAGTTACTGACAATGTTAATGAAGCCATTATAATTTACCCTTGTTCTTTAGCTCTTCAAACTTTTTTAGTTCATGAATCTTCACTACAAATCTCTGCTTAAGATATTCAGGCCAGTTTACCTCTGGATGAGAATCTATCTTCTTCTTCAAGTCTTCAGGAATTGCTACAGTAAAAGTTGCCATTTTGATTACACCAATATTAGTATATACACTAATATTAGTGCATATATTTAAACCTTTCTATTTCGATAATACATATTTAGATAGTAAAGCCCACCGAGAGACCTAGTAGTCAAATCAAAGGCCCACCCCCATTTTATGCATAAAATCGTATAAAATGCCGAATTTTCTTAGAAAAAGTTCTGAGAATTTGATGTTGTTTAAAAAGAAGAAATTGGGGCTTTTACCCCAGCTGATACAGCCCCTGGCGAGAATTGAACTCGCGACCCCGTCCTTACCAAGGACGTACTCTACCACTGAGCCACAGGGGCGTTACATAATAAGTATTTCAGTTGATTTTTAAAGGTTATTATTAATAACTATTTCTGCTGCAATTATTTTTCCTAGTGTGGGCGGCTAACGATTGATTGTTATGGTTTTTCTTATTAGCATGGGGATTTCAAAGTTGTGTACAACGTCTTCTTCTACCACGTCCCCATGCCCCAAGTCAGATGCGAGTATAGAACACACGCTTTCGATTCTTGCTGCGATGGTGGGTGGTAGGGCAGAAACAAAACGTAAAGCGCTGCTTCAGATTCCCTCCCTGAATATTCATTATTCTCACTGCTCTTTACCAAAACCTTTTTAAATAACCCCTTTAATTTCTATAGCTATGGAAGGAAAAGTCGTTAATTACAGGCTGTCGAAGCACACGCAGAAACCTAATTATCTAGTCATACTGCCTGACAAATGCGACAAGAAAGAAAAGGCAGAGAAGCTTGTAGGCAAGACTGTAACATGGACTTCGCCTAAAGGCACAGAATTAAAGGGCAAGATTACAGCAGCGCATGGAAGCAAGGGGGCTGTAAGGGCTTTGTTCGAAACAGGAATGCCTGGGCAGTCATTAGGCACTAAAGTAAAGATTTCTGATTAAGCGAAACTGTTTCTAATCATAAGTAATATAAATATGAGACACCAACCTGTCTCCAGGTTGGTGTAGGAGGCTTCAGCATGCTACATACTCATCATTCACCACGAATGGTGTCTGTGAGTGGTCGCCTCATCATCAGCCTCCTTTTGATTTTATAGAATTCTGGATATTTCAATTCGAGCTGTCTAGGAAAAGACAGCAATTTTGTAGTTACTAAAAGGTGGTAACAAACCGAAAGATTTATATAGGGGAGATATTACAATACAGGCATGAATCTCGAAAAACAGCTTGAAGCGGCAAAAACAGCAGCAAGAATCGCAAGCGAAAAAATACTGAAAGTATACGACAGCGGCGATTTTAAGGTTGAATTCAAGGGAGTGAACGATCCTGTAGGCATCGCAGACAAGCTTTCTAACATAGCAATATGCAATCATCTTAACAGGGAATTCCCAGATTATGGGATTGTAACAGAAGAATCTGTAGCAAAAGAAGACATCGAGTCAGGAAATAACAGGCTGGAAGAATCATTAAAGCTATGGAGAGAAAAGGAATTCTGCTGGGTAATAGACCCGCTTGACGGCACAAAAGATTTCATAAAAAAGACAGGAGAATTCGGCATACACATAGGGCTTCTGCACCAGGATGCTCCTGTGCTTGGATTGAACTGCTACCCTACAAAAGATACTATTTATTTTGCAATAAAAGGAGAAGGCGCTTTCAGGCAGACAGCGACTGATACCAAAAGAATCAGCACAAGCGACAGGCATGAGCTTCAGTCAATGAGAATGTTCACGAGCAGGACAACTCCTGAAGTAGATGTCACCGAGCTTATCAAATTGATGGGAATAAAAGATGAGATGATTATCGGCTCAACAGGCTTGAAGTTCTGCAAGATTTCAGAAGGTTCAGGAGAGCTTTACATAATCGCAAGAAAATCATTCGGTGTCTGGGACGCGTGCTCAGGACAGGTCATATTGAATGAAGCAGGCGGCGTTGTGACAGACTGCTATGGAAATCCCATAAATTACAGGGGCAAACCAAAACTGGAGAACGGGCTTGTAATGTCCAACGGGAAAAACCATGAAGAGGTATTAAGCCACACAATCCATTATTTCTCAGAAATTAAATCAGCTTCCCAGCAAATCAAGTAAGAGTCTTTCTAAGCAGACAACAGTTTTATAAATAAAATAAACAATCTCAATCTATGAAATTAATTTATTCTAAAATATGGAATTTGGCAAAACCTTTTTACAAAAAAGGCAGAGCCATGGATATCGAGCATATCAAATGGATGATGAAAGATGCTGAATTCGTCTGCAAAAAAGAAAAGCTGGACGACTCGCTGCTTCTTCCGCTGGTTATCATTCATGACGTCGGCTATGCCGGCATCAAAGGCAATTCATTCAACAAGAATTTGCGAAAAACACATATGAAGGCTGGCGCAATAATAGCAGAAAATATTCTGGAGAAAGTCAAATACCCAAAACAGAAAATAAAAAAGATAGTAAAATATGTTTCAATACATGACAACTGGGCTTTCGGACAAAACAGCATTTACAAAGACAAGATATTGGGCACATTCAATGATCTGGATTTCATCTGGATGGCAACCCCGAAAGGATTTCCTGCATTAAGAAAGATTCTCAAGAAAAACAAGAAAGAAATGATTGATTACATAAGAAACGATGACAAACCGACAAAAATACCTTTCAAGAATAAAACAACCAAACTGCTCTTCAAGAAATATCTAGAAAACCTTTCCAGATAACCATATCACAACTATTCCTAATATAAAGAACAATATCTGATAAATAGATTTCTTCATGTCAGTTTCCTTGTGCATCTCAGGCAGTATGTCTGTTCCTGCGATGTAGATGAATCCGCCTGCAGCGAAAGCTATCAGGTAGAATGTGTTTGCCTGCACGAAATTAAGGAAGAAATATGCTGCGAATACTCCAATGAAAGCAGTAAGGGCTATCAGGAAATTCCACACCAAGGCTTTCTTTTTGGTGTAGCCGCCTTTCAATAAAACACTGAAGTCTCCTATCTCCTGCGGTATCTCGTGGAAGATGACTGAAAGGCTTGTGATTATACCTAAAGACGTGCTTGCCATGAACGCAGCCATGATAATAACTCCATCAACAAAATTATGCACTCCGTCTCCAACCAGATTCAATGTTGTGTAAGGATGTATCTTGCAAGGCTCGCCTTTGTGGCAGTGGTACCAGTGCAGGAATTTCTCCATCACAAGGAAAACAATTATCCCAACAATCACGTAAGGGAATGGCGAAGCCTTGGAATTTGCAACAGCCTCCGGCATCAAGTCCAAAAATGCTGCTGCAAACATTGAGCCTGCTGCAAAAGCCACAGACATGCTTAATACTTTATGCAGCGTCTTGCTCCTGAAAAAAATAGTGAATACTCCTATAAGAGAAATCAGGCTAACAATAAGAACGAAAATCAGTGAATATAATAATGCTTCAAGCATAAGTTAAGATTATTCTCAATTGTTTAAAAATCTTTTTATGCTTTTCAATACACAACCCGCGAGTAGTTACATACGAAAGATTTAAATAAGGGCCTACTCAATAAAGCACGGATGGCAGGCACAAGCGAACACGAAAGAGAACCTCTTCCCATTAGCAAGGACGACTCAAGAAACCCGTTCATACAGAAGAAAAAGCTAGTTTTCAATGAAGAAGCAGTCTACACAAGAGGCTGCTGCGAATACACTGTTCCTGACAATGCAACATTCGTGATATTCTATGCAGAGACACAGCCTGTAAAGGAAGTTGTTGTCGGGCATGTAAACGAGGCAAAGCACAGCATCGATGATTTGCTGATATTGTCATCAATCACCCCGCAACATACATGCATGCAAATGGCTCCTGTAAAAGTCTGCCTCATAATTGATCCGGCAGGAATACAGCCGCGCGCAAGATATGTATACGACCATATGAAAGATTTGGTAGGGGCTGACACTCTTTTTCGCGCAGGCACATACATCCCGAAGACGAGCCAGGGCAAACCTGTTGAAAACACTCTAATGGTTCTTGTAAATGACGCGCAGTACAGCATCAACAGCATAAATCTTTCTGCATTGAAGAGCATCAAAAGCCAAAAATGAAAGTCCAGATCAATTCTACAAACTATCTGAAATTAGGAGATACCAGGGAAAGCTACGAGCCGCTGCACACAGGCATCAGGCCAGAGGACCCGACATATCCATTCAAGATTGCTGGGGAATACAGGGTTCATGAAAATGCAGTATTAATAATAGTATATGCAGAAGATGGAGATAATAAAGATGCGATAGTGGGGCATTTCACCCAGCAGACAGGCATTGACGACCTGCTCGAAGAAATAGAAAAAAGCCGGCTTCCTGAAGCCAGAAGGCAGATAATAATACTTGAGCCTGTGTCAGACGGGTATTCATACAGCGACTTGCTGTCCCACGAGCTGAAAGCAGTCCTTGGGGCAAACACAGATGTAAGGGTTGGCGGCTATTTCCCGTCACAAACAAACACAATAGACATTCTTCCAAGAGACAACATGTATTACCTGAATCACCACGACATCGGGCACATACTTCCTGATGGGATAAGGTTTGACAAGGCAAAAAGATGGATGGGCATGCCTGGGGCATCACAAAGTTTATAAACAAACATTCTATATTTTAGTTATGGTAAAACTAACCCTGAAGATGGATAACATAACTAAAGATGTGAAGCCAGGCACAGGCCTCATGGCTTTCTGCGAAGAGGTCGGAAGCTCGATAGCATTCGGCTGCGGAACAGGAGTGTGCGGTGTATGCTTGGTGCAGGTTGTTTCTGGAATGGAAAATCTTTCAAAGCCGACAGAGCAGGAATCTGAAAGCCTGAAAATGCTTGGAGCAAAGAAAGGGCAGAGGCTTGCATGCCAGATAACAATCCAAGGGCCAGGGGAAGTTGTCATTGATTCTATAGACTGATGAAAAGCTCCATCAAGATAACGAAAAACGGGCCGTATGCTGTTTCCGGAAAGATTCCGTTAAAAAAAGAAATAATTCTTACAGATGATGAAGGCTATTCCTCAAAATTCGGGCAGGGAGAGAAATATCCCCTGAAAGAAGAATATCATCTATGCAGGTGCGGGCATTCGAAAAACAAGCCGTTCTGCGACGGGACGCATGTCGAAATAAAATTCGACGGAACAGAAACAGCCAGCATGAAGAAATTTGCCCAGCAGGCAAAGAAAATAAAAGGCGACGGAATAATATTATTGGATGCAGAAGACTTATGCGCTTTCTCGCGCTACTGCCACAGCAAGAAAGGCAGTGTCTGGGACTCGACTAGAAATTCTGATAATTCTAAAGCAAAAAAAGAAGCAATCAAGGAAGCATGCAACTGCATTTCAGGAAGATTGGTCGTGATAAAAAATGGCAAGGCGATTGAGCCGAAGCTGAAAAAATCAATAAGCCTCATCGAAGACCCTGACAGGGACTGCAGCGGACCAATATGGGTGAAAGGCGGAATACAAATAGAATCTTCCGATGGAAAGAAGCACGAATGCAGGAACAGATGCACATTATGCAGGTGCGGATATTCTTCTAACAAGCCATTCTGCGACGGAACTCATGTCTCTGCAAAGTTCAATGACGGTTCGATAAAGAAAAAAAGAAATTAGGGTTTTAAATATTTAGACAGGATAACATGGCAGCTTTCAGCAACTTTTTTTATAGTTAATTCTAGCTCTGCTTGCGCTGCTTTCAAATCAGTAGTTGGGAATAAAGAAGTCATAACACCGTCAACTGTAATTATGGAGTATTCAGTCCGCTTATGCTTGTCTATTCCAGAAAGTGTTGCAAAGTCTATTCTAGGCTTATGAAGGTTTACAGAGCTGTCTTCTTTGAGAGGCGCTTGCAAGTATATCAGACTATAATTTTGTTTAGGCACTTCAAGAGCGATACCATTTATCGCATTATCCTCTAAATAGCATAATCCTGGAATTGCAGGATCTGCAGCTTTATACAAATCACTGTGTTTCATCAAGTGATCAAACAATCTTAGAACATCTGTATCCCACAGAAATGCTTCTAGATAAGTTTTGTATTCTTTGGCTCTTTTAGCCTCTGCTAGCCTTTGCTGTTCGAATCTGTCTGACACATCAAGACAGGCTCTTATTTTATCAACAATAGTTCCCGGAATCACCGATTTAGGTCCATCATCTGACATATTAACCACCACTGCTCTCCGACGACAAAGTTGTATTTAAATGTTGCTATATAGAATCAGACTAAAGTTCTTGTCTCCTTCTAAATAATATAACGCCAACAACTCCGACAGCCATCAGCATCAAGGCATAGTCTGAGAATTCAGGAGCAGGGGCAGTTGGAGGGCTGGATAGTATGTTTATGTTATCAAGGGCAGTCAATGTATCATATCCTATCTTAGAACATGTGACATTCCAATTATGCAATCCTGCAGAACCGAAACCTCCAATCTTAGTATAACTGTATGGATTTCCAGACATGCCGCCGCTTATAACATCATCAAAATACACAGTGCATGTGGCTCCAGGAATCTGGCTTCCACTTGCATTAACATAATAAGCATAGAAATACGCAGTACTGCCAATCAAAGCATACGAGCCTTCTGCAGAATCATTAATAGTAAGATTAGAGCTGGAGCTTGATGTAATGCTTACATCATCAAGAGCAGTTAGTGTATTATATCCTGCTGCGGAACATGTGACATTCCAATTATGCGTTCCTGCAGAAGCGAACCCTGAAGACTTGGTATATGTGTATGGATTTCCAGACATGCCGCCGCTTGTCGCATCATCAAAATACACAGTGCATGTGGCTCCAGGAACCTGATTTCCACTTGCATTAACATAATAAGCATAAAAATCAACAGAATTGTTTACAAAAGCAGAACTTCCTTCTGCAGAATCATTAATAGTAAGACTGGTGTTGCCCAGCGCAGCAAATCCTGTGAAGTGCGATGCATCGAATGTCAAATCGCTGCCTACGCACTGCAAATTGCTGCATATTTCCGACGGACAGGTTGCTCCATCAGCTTGCAGCGCAGATATTGTGGTGTAATATCCATTAGCATAAACCAGATTATTAGGATTAAACGGGCAGCCTACACCCTCAAAAGTTATAGTTGCTGAAGAATTATATCCGGAACCCAAAGCAGCAGTATTTACTGAAATGAATTTTGACTCTATCTTTACATTACTGTCGAAGTCCATGTCATTAGCATCCTGCGAATCATTCCAAACTATTTTTCCAGAACCTGAAATGCTAAGCGTCAGGTTTGGAACGCTGCTAAGATTTGATACACTATAGAAATCAGTAGTTTCTCCGCCGCTAAATACGTCATATTTAGGGAAGTGAGCTGGAGCTTCCGGTCCGATCTTAATCAGCCAAATATCATAGTGGTCATCATCAGTAAGCGATTTGGAGCCTCCAAGCGCGTATCCTCCGTCAGAAGTCTGTATCGCGGAGTATCCTTCGTCATAGTGTCCTCCGTCAAACGTCTTGTTCCACTGCTGGTTGCCAGAGCTGTTAGTCTTCACAAGCCAAAAATCATCCGGACCGCCATTAGAAAAGCTTTTCGAGCCGAATAATGCGTATCCCCCATCAGAAGTCTGAATTACAGAGTTTGCATTCTCAAAGTATACTCCACCGTAAGTCTTGTTCCACTGCACATCACCAGAACTATTAGTCTTAATCAGCCAATAATCTCTGTTGCCTGCACCAAAAGAATCAGTCCAACCTCCTATAGCGTATCCTCCATCAGAAGTATTGATGACGGATGATGCCCAGTTCCAGCCTGATACACCCCACCTCTTATTCCACTCCTGGTTGCCTGAGCTGTCGGTCTTGACCAAAAAAATATCACTTCTATGATCAGTATCCATAATTTTGTAGGTAAAATTGATGCCTGCCAGCACATACCCTCCATCAGGAGCTTGTATCACAGAATATGCGGCATCGAACTTTGCTCCTCCGAAAGTCTTATTCCATTGCTCAGTGCCATTTTCGTCAGTTTTAACCAGCCAGAAATCATAATTTCCTGCACCTAAAGCGTTTGTGAACCCTGTTATCGCGTATCCTCCATCAGAAGTCATGATTAGAGACTGTGCGTGATTATAACCGCTTCCGCCAAAAGTCTTGTTCCACTGAGCAGTGCCGTTTTCATCAGTTTTAATAAGCCAGAAATCGCAGGTAGTATCACTAATGCAGTTGACCGAGCCGCTTAGTGCGTATCCGCCATCAGGAGTCTGAACCACAGACTGTCCGTAATCCTGTCCTGTTATCCCACCATAATAAGTCTTGTTCCACTGCATATTGCCTGAGCTGTCAGTCTTAATAAGCCAAAAATTACTAGAGCCAATGCTGAAAGAGCGTGTGTAGCCTATTATTGCATATCCTCCATCAGAAGTCTGAATGGCAGAATTTCCTATGTCGTCGACTGCTCCTCCAAAACTCTTATCCCACTGCTTCGCAGGCGCGGCTGCGTTTGCAGAAAAGCTCAACGCTAGAAGCGCAATCACAGTGAAGAACATCAAGAAAACTTTCCCACCCTTTAAATCTGGTTTTGCAACCATTATACCGTATAGATAGCCGAATATGACATTTAAATCTTTCTATAAAAACCCTTAATGAGCAGCAGTCTTCCAAACTTCCAAAAAGAATTCCTTGTGCTGCTGGTTTATCTGCTCTGATATTATTTCTATCGCTGTTGGCCTTTCTCCCCATATTGCATGTACTGTTCTGTCTTTGTATATTAATATTACTGAAGGCCAGAATTGCTTGACAAATCTTATTTTAAAATTCTTGTTGTCCTTGAAAGTTTCTTTTATTGCTTTCTTCACAGAAACATGCCCTATCAATCTATCATCCACTTTCTTCTCTTCAAGCTTAATGTGAAAATTCCTCAATAATGATGATGTGGCAGGATTGTAATACTCTTCCTTGAATGCGAATGCGTAATAATAATCCCCTTTCTGGAGAATATCTGCAATCCAGTTGAACATTGCATGGACGCTCTTGTATCCTTCATGAACTATAGCTACTTGTTTTGATTCTGCGAACTTTTGCTTTGTTCTGAGCTCTTCTACTATGCTTTTGAATCTCCTCTTCTTCTCTTCTATTAAGTTGATTATTTCGTTCGGGTCTGATGCTTGGAAATGTTTTGTTTTAGATATTACTATGAACGACACCAGGCCTTTTTCTTTGAGCTTCTCTATAGTCTCATAAACCTTTGATGGAGCGAGCTTAGTCTTTTTTGATATAGGCCCTACAGTAGATGTCCCCAGCTCTATGAGTGCGAGATAGACTTTTATTTCCCTATCTGTGAATCCCAGCTCCTTGAATGTATCGTAGTCCATAATCTGAGTAAGGATTCGCTTCTATATAAACTTTTCTAACTATATACCCCAAAAGGGGTACATAATATTGATATAGATGATTTAGTTACCATCTATCAGCAATTAAAATTATTAAAAATGTTATATGGGTGGTGTTGAGGGAGAAATAAAATGAAAGAACCAGAGTTTTATAGCAAACATGATGAGGAAAGCACTGTAAGGCTGGATACCCTTGCTAAAAAACATCCCGAGATTTTCGATAATCTGGCAGAAGAATTTGAAAAAGAAGCTCACAATTATTTAGAGCCAAAGCTGGAGCAAAAGTTCAAGGAAGCGGTTCCAGGATACAGCAAGCAGGCGCATGATAAGAACAGGATTGTAAGGCTGCCGTCGGAATTAAGCAAGGTTGTTGCGCAGGCGTTTAAGGAAGAGCCTGAAACTGTGTTCAAAATCAGGAGAAGACTGACTCCTAAGACACTGCTTGGATTACTGCCTTATCTGGATGAGGGCGAATACATGATTAGCCTGCACAGCCCGTTATACGCGGTTTGCAAAGGCGTTGAGTTTTATTCGCTAAGGCTGTGGAAAGGTGCGCCTGAATTATCAAGCAGCGGACATTTTGACTGGACTGAGAATATAAAAAAAGCGGTTGCTGAAAGCTGGACCAGTTTGTCTTACATTAATGAATGTTTGAATAATACAGGGATAATAGTTCTAAGACCGTCCCAAAGCGAGTACTGGAATACAGGATGCGATATGGGCCAGTTCTGCGAGAGAGCTTTCCTTTACAATCTCTCAGATAATAAACGTTTTGGCCAATGGAAAGAGCACAAGGTTTTGCCAAGGGAAGATGATTTCATGCTATGCGCGATGCGCGCAGGCGCATTAATCCCGCCAGGCCCTGATGAGAAATAGATCCTAAGAACAATATTTTATTATTATTTTTTCCTGTATTCGCTTATTGTTTTCGCTGCAGCTGCAAAGATTCCTGAATATTTTCTCATAAGCTTGTCGTTCTTGTTTTTTTTGTCAACTTTTTCCAACTGCTCTCCTAACACTCCAATCTGGCTTTGCAATGCAACAGCCAGCTTGTCCAGTTTCGGATGCCTCTTTTTAGCTTTGCTTAATGTCTCTACCTCTTGTCCTAAAACATCAGCAACGTGTTCGATATTCATTTCTGCTTCTCGATAAACTTCCTCATCGTGTTGACGAAGTCTTCTGCTGCTTTAGAATATTTGTCAAACTCTGCTCCAGAAATTGATTTCAATTCACGATGCACTATCTTCTTAGAAAGATGGTACAATATTCTCATAATATCTGCGTACTTCGCAGGCAAGTGCCCTGTCTTCACAAGCTTCTCGTCAATCAAGTCAGCAACGTGTTCTGGACTTGGCGGTATCTCGCCAACCTTCATCAATGCTGCGTGAGCAGAATCAATTGCTGCCCAATACAAGTCTAAAGTTCCCTGCATCACATGCCATTCGGCATTGTGCAGTGTTGTGGGGGCTCTCGAAAAATATGTCCATATCGCCTCTGGCGAAGGCCTGATTCTTCCTTGCAATAATAATGCCTGCAAAGGATCAAAGAATCCTGTGTCAATCAGCGCAACACCATCCCTTAAGATGTTTATTGCGACAGGGTCTCCTACCCTTGCATAATCCCAGAATGATGAATATTTCAAAGTCGTGACGTGAAGCCTTTTCGACGTCTCAAGAATCATCTTCTCTATTATTATCCTGTAAGTCTGCACAAGTTCTGGACTCAACATCACAGACAAGTCATCAATCACGATAAGGATATCAACATCGCTTTCCCTCTTCTCTGTCTTTCTGGCAGAGCTTCCGAACAAGACAACTGCCTTGATGAAAGTTCCGAACTCATCATAAGACCGCTTTGAGAATTTCCTTGCGAGCTCTATGTCAGCATTCGCATACCTTGATATGTTCATGTTCGCGACCCTTGCAGGCCTTGGTATTTTGAATTCCATATTATAAACAACAGCAGGTCGTTATATATATTTTTGTTAGCATTAATTAATAGTTAATACTTCTCGTAGACATTCTTCCTGTGACCTATGTACCTTATTTGAATTTTCAGGGAATCTATATCTGCTATTATTCTGTAATCGCCAACTCTCAATCTGTACTCTGCCCTTTCAGCAAGCCTCTCAAAATAATGAAAAGGATTTTCTTTTGCCTGTATTATCTTATCAAAAATCCTCTTTTTAAGTTCTTTAGGAAGCTTATCCAAGAATTCAATCGCTTTTTCATCAAATTCTAACTCAAAACTCATAAGCCGAGCCTTCGGCGCGCCTCTTTTTCTGTCAGGAAATGACCTTTCTTCATCCTTTCCCTTGATTTCTCAATGGCTTCGATAGTTTCTCTGCTCAGTTTAGGCTCTGTCTTGCAGGATTTTGCTATGAAGATTATTTTGGCAATTACTTCATCATAGCTTTCATTCTTGTATTCCCTGAAATGGTCTAATTCCATCTTTGTACCTTCCTGAACCTTAATCGTTGTAGCCATAGTATACTATGGTATACCTAGGTATATATAAATGTTTTTATTAAAGCACGCTGAAACTATATCAGGATTTTAAGTATATAAATTTGTGCTGTCTGAAAATAGACAACAGAAGACATAAAAAATCAATGTTGTTTAGATGGACATAACTGTAATTCCAAATTGCTAACATCAGAAGAAGATATGGCTGGTTCTTTAGGGCCATATTTCTTAGTCCTGACTAATTCTAATCTTCCTTTATCAGGCCAGTACCATAAGAGTACTGCTAATTCATATTGCCTGCCAAAGCAGATATTTTTTGACCTTGCAGATTCATGGTAAGCCCATTCCGGTTCTGGAGCATGGATTATAAACTCCCCACTTAAATCAGATACTCTATAATGATCAAACAATAGTCTAGATTCAGGTTCTAAATTTACATTAGTAAATTTAATGTATGCTAATCTCCCTTGAAACCACATCAATGGATTGAGAAATTTAAGCAAGGAAGGAGGTTTTATCTTATTCTTTTCCCTAAGAAAATCAGCCACAGAAGTAGATATATATACATCTGGAAAAAAATCTCCGAATCCACCAAACATTTCATTTATGTATATCATCTATCTGAAATAAGTTTACAAGTTTAAAAGCTTTTCGGTGTGTTACTACTAGAAAGTAATATTTATTATGATAAAAATAATTCTTAAATTTACTCCATCGGAGCCCCGCTCCACAATGTCCAGTCTTCTGACGGGCGCCACTCGCCGACTATGTAGTTCGGCGACTGCGTCCTTCCGAAGTATGAATGTTCAACATCAAGCCAAGTGTCACGGGGCATCCCTGGCCCTCGTGCAGCTCCATAGATTGATGAGCCGAAGAATCCTATAGCTCCAAGCCAAGCCTTGTAGTCCTGGTGCGCAGGCTCTACTATTATATCTTTCAGCCCTGCTTTCTTCATCTCTTCAATGAATTCTTTTATCGGGACAGTTCCTTGCCCTGGTGTTACGTGCTCGTCATAATATCCAAAGTTGTCTGATACGTGAATGTGCCCGATGATTCCTGATTTGGCCAAATCCTTGACCTCTGTAATCAGCCACTGATTGAATCTCTTGTCCGCCTGCTCATTAGTCTCATCTTCTTTCTTGACAAAGAATTTTCTCCATGTGTTTGCGTGACCGATATCAAATGTTGCCTTGATATGCTCATTTGCCATCTTGCTGGCTTCATCCTTTCCATACCTGACAGACAGCTGCTCTGCCATCTTGCCCCTTGCTTTCTGGATTAGTTCTTTCAATTCCTGCGGATGGCTTCCATAGCCCCACTCAGGGAAAATATTTTCTGGAGAAACGTAAATAGGCTTCTGCTCATTCTTGCTCTTTTCCATTGCGTATATTCCTGCATCTGCAATTGTCTCTGCAGACTTGTCAACACCGAACTCTCCAATCGGCTTTGCCCTGTTGATTGCATCTTTGAGTTTCTCTGCCTGCTTTCTTCCTGAAACTGCAACCTCCCTGCCTTGGGCGATTCTCCTTTCGTTTTGGTTAAGCTCTTTTTCCAATTCCTTGATAGGGTCTTTCATCCCGCCAGGGTACCTCTCGCGATACTCTGAACTGAATTTTGCTTTTTGTATCTCCCATTCCTCGTCAGAAACATGCTTTCTAATTTCCTTGTAATAATTGAGCCTGGCAATTATCTTGTCCCTTACTTCGATGCCGTCAATGTACATCGTCTCGTACTCCCTCGCTTGCCCCAAGGAATGCTGTATCTCTGCATTCATCTTCTCTGTGAAGAATTTCTGCACAATCTGCTGCTCGTCAGTTATGCCCTGCTGTTTCATCTCTTCCTTGAATTCGATGTACTTTTTCTTTTCAATCTCTATGTTTCCCTGCTCATCCTGCTTGTAGAGCGGGATAGGCTCTCCTGTGAACTTGTCAATCATCGGCTTGCCCATCTCATCCAGCAGGAATTTTGGCTTTCCATTCTCATCACGCTCAGGGACAGGCCTCCAAATCTCCTCGTCCTCCTTCACTTCGTCGATAATTTTTCCGTTGTGAGGGTCAACAAGGTAATGGACCATCTCTTTTTCCTCTTCCTTGAATCCCTTGAACAATTCCTTTCCGCCAAACTTCTTTACAGAAATTATCGGCCTTGGGAATTCCTGGGTGTGGACAACAACAGCTCCCCCGCCGGCAGTGTCTGCGGCGAAGTCAATAGCCCTCTTTATCTCCATCAAAGCATTATTCCTGTGCTCGTTGGAAAACTTGTTGCTTCTAGGGTCCAATCCTGATAACGCGCCTATTGAAGGCGAAGCGTGAGTAGAAAGTTCTATCTTGTTTATTTGAGCAAGCTCCCTTATCGCCTGACGCTCCTCTTTTCCGTAAGATTCAGGAGTGGGAGCGCCTTGCCCCATGCTTCCCTTGCCTGTACCCATAAAACCGAGCTCGACTCTGGAAGCTCCCTGGAATATCCTTGCCTTAAGCCCTTCAACCTGGTCCTTCATAGGAGGAGTGGCGACGCCAATATCTTTCAAATCTACACCAGAAAGCGGGGATTTATCTTCATAACCCCTGTCCATCGCGCTGTAATAATCGTTTCCGAAAATCATCCTCTTTACCCCGTTAGATAGTGTTTGTGGCTTTATAAATGTTGGCGTCCGAAACAGTATCAGAATAATTACTATTTTTCCTAGCGTGGGCTGGTGTCAAAGTTCTGCATGATGTTTCACCTAAGCCCCCACGTCCCCCCAGCTTATTTTTTCCTACAGCAGCGAATAAATCATTCCCATTAAACAATCTGCTGACTAAACATCCTCCTCCGCAGATGCTGAAGTCGCTGCAATCTATGCAGCCGCTTCGCTCTGTCGCTTTTTCCAAGTTAGTTATCACCTCCTTGAAATCGTTCTTCAAGATGTTGCCTACAGCAAACGGCCAAGAAGGGCAGGGCAGTATGTCGCCGTTTGGATTGATTGCAATCTCTGTTTTTCCAGCAGCGCAGGTTGCGAACGAATGCTTGAAATTTACTTTCCTCAGCATACAGACAGGCACTGGACCGAGAAGATGAATTGGCTGTTTTGATTTGGAAAGCTCTTTCAGGAATATTTCAAAATCGTTCAATGAAGGATTCAGCTCCTTGTAATTGCTTCTTCCGCAGCCAGACTGGTACAAGCGCGTAAAGTTTGCCTTTACTCCGAGTTTTTTTGTAAGTTGAAGATAAGATTTTATGTTTTTTATATTATCATTAGTGATTGTGAAATTCGTCGAGACATTAATTCCATTATCTTTTAATAATTTGATATTCCCGACAGCCTTCTCAAAATTATTCGTTCCTGTTATTTTGTTGTGCACTCCTTTTGTTCCTTCCAATGAAACCAAGACGCTGTCCATCTTCTTCAGATGATTCAGCATTTTTTTAGTAATCATAACCCCGTTGGTCTGCAGCTTTATTCGCATTCCTTTGCTGGAGGCATAATCCATCAATACGAACAAGCTCTTGTCCAACAGGGGCTCACCTCCTGACAGGGTTATTGATGTTATCCCGTTGTTGTGCAGTTCATCAATAACTCTCTTTTTTTGCTTTGGGGAAAGCTCTTTAATGTGATTTTTATATTTCCAGCTGTTCAAGCAGAAGTTGCATCTCTGATTGCAGTCCTTATTCACCAAAAATACAGCAGATGTTATCATACCGCCTCTGCCTGCAGGAATTCATTATGCTCGATTCTTGCTTTCTCTGCATATTCTTCTATGCCTTTCAGCAAATCCTTGTTTCCTGTCTCTTTTAATTTAGCAATTGCTAGATTAAACCAGGGCTTTATCGATGAATTCCTTATTTTCATTGCTTCGTAAAAATCCTTGTCAGTGATTTCACGGATTTTTCCTGACTTTATCGAATCCTTCAGCGCAAAATCAGAGGCAGCCTCGCAGACAGATGTTATGTCTGCCCCTGAGAAGCCCTCTGTCAGCTTTGCTATCGCATCCATGTCCACACTCTTTACCGGCTTGTTCTTCAAGTTTGATTTTATCATCTGCTTCCTTGCTTCAAAATCTGGAGGAGGGACAAATATTGTGTTTCCCAATCTTCCCTCACGTCTTAATGCAATGTCAATTTCCCAAGGCTCGTTTGATGCTGCTATAATCAGGATTTCCTGCTCCTTGTTTCCGAAGCCGTTCATCTCCATCAACAGCTGCGATACTTCTGATTTTGTATGGGTTGATGCATTCGAACGCTCCTGCCCCAATGCTTCGAATTCGTCAAAGAAAATTATGCATGGAGAGGATTTTCTTGCCTCTTCGAAAAGATTTGCAATGTTTTTTTCAGACTCTCCTACGTACTTGCTCCTTAGCGTTGACGCATTCACATTGAAGAACTTGACTCCTGCCTCATTCGCTGCAGCCTCTGCAATCATGGTCTTCCCGCAGCCAGGCGGGCCGAACATCAGTATGCCGCCTCCGACTTTCTTGTTGAATTTCTTGAACAGTTCTGGATTCTTGAACGGCTCGATAATTTTCAGCTTGATTTCATCCTTCAAATCAGCCAATCCTGCGATGTCCTGGAAAGAAAGTTTTTTCTTTGCCAAATCCCTGATTGACTGCAAGTATTCGTTCTGCTTAGCATTCACTGTCTGGGATTCTTCGAACAGCTGGTTTGCCATGTCGAAGAAATCCTTTTCATATTCTCTATCATGCTTTGACATCCTTATGAAAATCTGCGCAGCTGTAAGATAGCACTTGACCGATTCTTCAGGATTTGATTTTCTCAAAGCCCGTGCCTTCTCAACCAAATCACTGGCTTTGTAAAAGAGATAATTGTCCATTCATTCCTCCTAATTTTGCTAATTGCTGAGATATCTGCAGCTCAAGCTTCTCCCTTGCATTGTCTATGTTTGAAACATGATAATTCTCTGAAATCGGCGTTATCATTATCTTTATCGGAGACTCTTCATTGCGCTCGGCAGGCTGCTGCCTGACAGGCATTGGTTGCGCAACATAAACTGTCTTCGGAACATAAGATTTCAAAGGAGTTGAAGAGCTGTCCATGTAGCTGTCTTTCAAATTGTAGCGCATGCCAGGCAAGTCTCCTTTCTCAAGATTATATGCCTGCTGCAAGAGCTCGAAATACATCGGCTTCTCAATCGGCTCGTTGGCAAACACCTGCCCTCTCCTTGTGTACATTGCTGGAAATCCCTCTGCAAGAGCCATTCCAAATAATGTGTATCCTTTGCAATCGTCTGAACATGACATTTTTTTCCTCCGTTGTTAGCGTCAATATGCGAGCGTTCATCAACCACACATTCAACTGACAGAGGGGACGCTCCATTGTCCTGCGAGTGAGCGTTCTGTTCGCCCGCTCACAACAGGCCGGGAGACGTCAGTCCTCGAATACGTTATCGAAACGCGAGCCGACGCTAACAGGGACATATCTGTCCCCAGGACAGTAGTAAGACTTTCAGAAATAAAAGCAAATCTGTGGTATAACACAATGAAGTGCGACAATTCTGTCGGAAACGCAAATATTTATAAATTTGCTAGTAGTTATAGAAGGGATTGGGGGTCATTATATGACATTAACAATTGATAAATTATGCGGTCCGATGTTTCTCAGCAAACGCCCTGAATTAGCAACTGTTCCTTCGGAAACAAACAAACGAAAGAAGGAGCAGGTAATCAAAGGAGTGGCATTTGCAGATAATTTTCATCAAGTGGAATTTATGTATTCGCCAAGGAATGGCGCTTTGCGCATATATTATCTTGCTGAAAACGCAAAAGATCTTATTGAATTAAAACAAACTAATGCAGAGACAAGAGACGATTTTGACAAAGCTGTCAATGATGCAGCTAAAAAAATACCCTGGAAATTTCACAGAAGCAAGAAAGAGTATACAAGACAAGCAGGCGGAACTTACAGGTGGAACTTCGAGCTCGGCAGGGAATATGATTTAGGAACCCAGCATGGAAATATATTCGGCTTGAACGGCGAAGATGTAAATGCAACTTACATAGGCAGGATTAACGGATACCATGTATTTGCCAGAAAAGAAGGCAGCGATATTTACAGCTATTATGCCAGAAACAGGCAGGTAATGTGGTGCGGCGATGGAGATGGCTACTGGTCAACTGTTAATGCCTCAAGCGACGGCATAGTCAGGGATGAAAAAGCAAAAAGTTTTCTTGAAGACAGGCTTAAGGCATTGGAACGATTAAGGAAAAAAGCAATAACAAAATAAATTTTCTAATATTTTTTCATAATATATGATTTGCCGGATTTTCTCCGAAATCCGTCGGAAAAGCTATATAAATGATGCAAAAAGCATCAACTCTCCCGGAGGATGAGGGAGATGAAATGGCAAAAGAAACTATTGATACAACTATTTCTGCTGAGTGCGGGCTAGAGCTAAGCAAAGTAGAGGAAACACGTGTTATAGGAACTACTGAAACAAAGTATTACGCGCAGCTGTGTGGCCTTTGCATAGGCGCGAAAAAACACACACCTGAAGAAATACTGGTAGAACAAGCTGCTATGCCGCACATGGAATTTGAAATATCAAGAATATTATATAATCATTTAATGGCTGAGCGTGGCGAAGGCACTGCCTTTGGAAAAATAACTGTAGAATTATATGTAAGGACAGAAGCCCCTAAAAAAGATTAAATTATTTTTTATTTTATTTTTTATAATCTCTGAAGCATTCCGAGGTATTCTCTTTTTGCATCTAAGTTTGCCCTTATGGCTGATACCAGATCTTCATAAAGTGATGCAAGCTGAACAGCTGATTTCTCCAGCTCCCCAATTTTTAGATTTTCAGGATTCTGCTCACGAATCTTTTTGAAAACATCTGTGCCGAAACCTACGAGCTGGCTGATGGTCCAGTAGGCCCTCAATTCCTTTGCAAGGTCGTACATCTCGAACTCGGTCATCTCCATAAACATGTCATCTGCCGGAGTTCTTCGCTTGGCATGGGACTTGATCATCTCGTTCACCCATGTAGTTTCCATGCGTATGATTCCGCAGCGCAGATAATCATTTATCTTGAAAGCAGAATTGAATTTCTTATGCGCATCAAGCTGCGTTTCAATATACATCTCGGGATTCTCGAGATATTTTTGCATGCTATAAACAAGATCCATGTCTTCAAAAGAGAGCATCACGTATTCTCTTTTTGTATCAATCGCTGATGCGTCAAAGTATCCTTTCAGAATAGTGAGAGACTCATGGACCGGCTCCCTTATCTTTGATAATCTTTCTTCAAGCATTTTTAATTATGATACTTATGTATTTTTCTGTCGGCTTCTGAAATGTATCTTTCGTAATCATGCACAGTTGTTATTGGCTTTTTCACAAGCATGACTTGTTTTCTTTTTTCAGTGTCCCAATAATCAAGGTGCAGCATTCCGTCAGAAGTAAAATACTGAAAACCAATCCTATGGAAGCTGTCGGTGAATGTTACTCCTGCTATGACTTCCTCTTTCCTGCGCTGGTTTGCGCGTGCAGGAATTTTTTTGATTGAAGGTATCAGCCCCTTCAATTCCGGCCTGATGAAATCGTCTATTGTTAATGTCATGTTTGCCTCCGAACTGTTCTGCAACTACTAGCTGGTTTATAAATATATCGTCGGAGCAATAAGTTTATATAAACTAAAACAATAATACTTTCGGGGGAACTATGTACAAGATACTTGCAGCAGCCATAGGATTTCTTGGATTAGCAGCATGCATTCATTCAGGCCCTGCCCCTTTCAGCGATTACAATTACATAAGATTCACGGCTTTGGAAAGCCCGAGGCGGGAGATTACTGTCTTCTACGACAGGAATGATTTGTCAATCAGAATCCTGGAAGTGGAAGAACAGAAGCCGTATGGAAGCGTAAAATTGGAAATGATATTTCAGGACGACAAATGCAGTGCAAAAAGAATCTGCGCATCGCACACCATAGACAGGGTTTTTACCAGGGATGACGCAAATCCGAAAACTCCGAATGCGTGCATGTACAAGGAGCCTGACGGAAGCATAAAAGATTCTATATTCAATCCATATCCTGGAACAGTCGATGCTTTGGGCTACCAGAAGCCGGAAGAAGTTTTCAATGATGCACAATCATTGGCAGCAAAATCCTGCGATGCGCTAAAACTTTTCGTCAAAGGGGAGATAAAAAAAGAACAACTTGTTGAGCAGATGAAAAGGTGATTATTTTTTCCTTCTCTCATGCCTAAGCCAGAAATAGACTGCAATAAGTGCAGAATAATTCAATATCATGAACCACCACTGCCCCCACGAGATTCCGTTGTATTTGTATCCTGAAACAGGCCAGAGGAATGGCGTCGGATAGAACTGGTAGGAATGCGTCGGTATGTCAATCAGGATATGCACAAGCCAGCCCAGCAATTCAAAGACAGGCCTCCTGAAAATTATCATGCAAATCAGGAATACAATGGCAAACATGATTATGCTGTGGGTGAAGTTGTAAAGGAATCCTGTCACATTATGTATTAGAAGCCCGTTTCCTGTCGCAGGCTCCATTCCTTCCGGGCGTGGAAACGAAGAAACGTTTCCTGTAATCAAGCCAATAATCAAATAGACAAACATTGGAGCGAATGAAACAAAATCAGGCATAACGCCAAAAGAAACAAACAGCCAGTTCTTCAGCTTGTTTTTCTTGAGCTTGAGATTTGAAAAAGCTGATACGAAATACGCCCAGATTCCATGTGCGAGTATGTCCATACAATAAAATTTTTTCAGCTGTTTATATTGCTTTCTGTGAAGCGCAAAACAACAAGGTTTAAATACTAATTAACTACTTGACAGTAGGGGGAATAATTAAAATGCAAACTGTCGACAGTTATTTAGAAAAAGTCATCAAAGTTGGAGACGAGGGTTCTGAACTATTGGCAAAATTATGCTCACCTACATTAAAAAATTGCGAACACATAAGGATACTCAGCGAAGGGATGCAAGCAAGAGTTGGGCTTAAAATCCCTAAAGGCTACATGGCAGTTGTGCATTCAGCAAGCGGGGGAAACATGGATGAGCAGCCTGGAGAGCATGCATACAGCATGGTCCAGTTCCTTGTCGGCAGGGCGCGGGCTTTCAGCGCAAAGCCGCTGGCATTCGCAAACGTTATCGATTCCAGGACAGGCGACACGCAGCTTCTAAGAAAAATAGCAGAAGGGCTTGTTGACGGCGCAAACAAATACCATCTCGCCATAATGAACGGCGAAAATGCAATTCTCGGCGAAAGGCTAAATGCAGATGCGAATGTCTCAGGCACTCTCATCAGCATGAAGAAACTCTGCAAGGATGTGATGTTGCCTTCCACATTCATGCTTAACGGGGTTCATTACACAATATTCAATCCTAACATAAAAAAAGGCAGCTTGCTATACATGAATTCCGACGGCGTGGGAACAAAGACAGAATTATATGAGAGAGCGCAAAAGTTTGAGCCTGCAGTCGAGGACTGGATTGCGATGGATGCTGATGATGCAGCGAAAATCAATGCAGTAATCCAAGTCTTGTCAGGAGTTATCGAGACAAGAGGAAACATCCCTGTCGATAAAATAATCAAGCACGCAAAGGCTGTTGCTAAAAGATGCGGGTTTGAGGCAATACTCCAGCCTGAAGATTTGGGAAACAGGCTTAACACATACAATCCTAATGTGGATTTCGCATTCAGCATCAGCGGCTCTGCAGTAAGCGTAGTCAGCGAGTCAGGACTAAAGAATCCGCCGAAGCCAAAGGAAGGCGATTATGTCATTGCAATAAAGGCAAAAGGACCAAGGTCAAATGGAATTACAGATAAAAGAAAGGCAATGGTCAAGCTTTACGACATTAACTGGCACGAAAAGCCTGAAGGAAAAGAATATCTTGACTTCCTTGCATCGCCATCAACAATATTCTATCCGCTATTCAAGGAGCTTCTTGACAATAAACTAGCAACCTGCGTCTACCACATGAGCGGAGGCGCATACAACGGAAAGCTTGCTAGGCCGTTGGCAAAAGAAAATCTTTTCGTCTCGCTTGATAACCTATTCGAGCCAGACCCGAGAGAACTTTCATTGGCAGAACAAGTGGGCTCTATCGAAACAGCTTACGCAAAGTGGCCTATGGGAAACGAAGGTTTTATCACCACAACAAAGCCGATTCAGACAATGGACATCATAAAAGAGAAATACGGGCTTGAATGCAGGGTTGTAGGCAGTGTGGAGAAAGCTGTTGAAGGGAAAACAGGCGTTGAGATAAAAATTAATGGAAAAACAATTTATTTCTCAGGAAATTAAAATGTCAAATCTCATAGTGTATTCTAATTACATAGCAGAGTCAGATTATGTAAAAACAGAAAATGATGCTCAGGAGCTGAGCGACATGCTTACTGGCGAAAGAAAATTCTCGAAGGTAAACGGCAAGATAGCTGCGGGGTTGACTGGCGTGTACCACATGTACA
>CAIVOO010000135.1 GCA_903907555.1 uncultured archaeon
AAGAACTTGCATAAAGATTATTGTGGTGGTAATTCTCTGTTGCCCGTCAACAATTTCAATTTGTTCGAAACCATCCTTTATCTCTTTGTTATCTTGAAATAAAATTGTACCTAAAAAGTATTGCTTATCATCTCTCTGATTTTTAATATCCTCTAAGAAATCTTTTCTCTGTTTATCTTCCCAAGCATAAGCTCTTTGATACTTTGGAATTAGAAAATGCTTCTCTCCGCTAAATAGTTCAAATATAGTTCTCTGCCCATTTTCCATAATCAGGATTAAATACAAATAGTGTATATAAAGGTTATTGTTTAAGAAACCGCATTTTGGTTTATAAAGCCGGTGTCCTTTTTTTCTGAATTTTTTTACTAAAAGCACTGTCTGAAACGTTGCTTTTGACAGTTGGCTAACTATTATATCATTTCAAGTTCTAGTATGTTTCATGCCAAATGAAATGCTGATTCCGTCAAATAGGCCGATTATTGTAGATGGCTCTGTGTTCTATGATGATAAATCTAGAACTAACAACATTATCAGATTGAAAAAAAGAATTGTTGAGGAGTTTCAAGATTTGAAAGAAGCCAATGATGTCTTCTATAGGGCTGAGCTTTACAAGACTTATGCTGACTTCAGGCAGAGAGTTGAGGAGCTTTTGATGCAGAAGCAGGGCATTCCAATGCTGATATTTTTGTACAAATGAACATGGCAAAGACACACATGATAAGATTTCGTGTAAGCAAGCTTCAGTTAGAGCAGATAAGGAATGATGCTCATAGCAGAGGCTACGTCGCTCTAGCCCCCTACTTAAGAGATTTGGCCCTGCTAAAGAGCCCATTCATCGAAACAAAAATTGTTGAGATTGAAGTAACAGTCAAGAAACTGCTTGAGGTGCTAAATGGATGAAGAAAAATATGAAATTCCTGAATGGATTGTGAAACTTCAGGAATTGATAAAAAAATCAAGATTACAATCCATGTCCCATTCCCTGGAGCTTTTGCATAAGTAAAGCCTGCACGTCTTTGTCCTGCATTAGCAAGTTCATCATGTTGTCTGAACTAACTCTGAGCTTATCTTGCTGTTCTCTTTTCTCTTCAAGTTCCATAGCATACTTCAAGTCGAGTATTCCACCGCATTTACTGCAGTGCCTAAACTCGTTGGAATTTATTGTATCACATCTGGGGCAGATTCTAGGCAGTATCTTGCTTTCATCAGTTTTCTTTTCAGATTGTATTCCATTCATAGCTAATACTGCTGTATCAACTTCCCTTCCGCTCATGTGGACATAAGTTGACGGCATGTCTGAACCTTGTATCCATCCGAAATATTGATTCATTTGAAATTCTGTCAGATGATTAGCCATGTATGTAGCTCTGCTGTGCCTGAACAGGTGCGGGTTGAATCTTTTTCTTACGCCAGCTTTCTTGAATAAATTTCCCAAGAATTTTCTTATAGAACCATAACACATTACTTTGTTGTGGCTAATCTGTCCTATGTTAACCCACAATGGAGAACTGCTGTCTTCCCTGTATGGATGGCTATTAATCCATGCAGACAAGTAAGGCGTGCTAGTAATCATCCTAATTTTTCTAGAGCCAGTTTTCCCCTTGACTGATATCATCACGCCATATTTGTCGAAGCTAACATTTCTTATGCAAAGGTTTCCTATCTCTCCAACTCTAGCTCCAGATTCCCAAAGCACAGCCACTAAAGCTTTATCTCTGGGGTGGTCTGACATCCTGATGAGCTTTTGCACATCCTCTTCTGTAAGCAGTTCACCTTCACCAGGCAATTTCTTCTCGCATCTGCTTATCCCAATACTAATCCATTTCACAATATCAGGATATTCATCGGTACCTTTGAGCCATTTGTAGAACCTTCTAACAATTACCTTGTATCCCTGCTTAGTCCAGGAAGATAAATTGCTTTGCTGTATCTGGCTGATAAAACTTTTAACATCATTGATGTCTGTTTTATCAAAATCTTTATTGAATCTTATCGCAATATTTTTCAAAGTGCCAAGATATTTCACCAATCTGGATTTAGATAGATTCTCCAAAACCAAAGCTTCATTAAATTTTATAATCAAATCCTTGTTTTGCTCAGAGATTTGGGCTCTGCGCACCTGAACTAAGGCGGTTTGATACTGCTTTTCGTAATTATGGATATCCATAAGGTATACCTCCTTAGAAACAGCGTTTAAATAATTTGTAGCCCAAAAGGGCCTCTGGGCATTGCCCCCAGATTCCAACGCCGAGACTGGGAATCGAACCCAGACATCCCTTTCGGGAAAACAGCTTAGCAGGCTGCCGCCTTACCGTTGGGCCATCCCGGCACATTCCTCAGAAGGAATCAATAAGTATTATAAAT
>CAIVOO010000136.1 GCA_903907555.1 uncultured archaeon
AGGACGTCTGCTACAAATTTGTCTTTCTTTACCAAATAATCTTCTATTGCCTTGTCAACTTTCAAGCTCTCATTATCAAGCAGCTTTGTGTTCCAGAACATGTGCTGCACCCTGTCTGAGGAATCAAAGACAAAAGCATATACTCCTTTGTCTTCTTTCTTGAAATTCCCGAATTCCTTCCAGAACATCTTAGTCCTTTCAGCGTCAATTTCATAAATCTGTGATAAGAATGCTTTGTCATCAAATCTTCCATCTATCAAGCCGTCTGTTTCTTCAGGTATTCCGAGAGTGTAGTAGTCGCCTATCTCTTTAGCCAGTCCAGCAGAATAATCTTTTGGGCTGGAAATATCAACCACAGGATTCTCAGGGTCTATCTGCATTGCTGTCGCATACATCTTGAATGGTTCCAGGCTTACCAGGTATGCCTTGAATATCCCGTAAACATTCCTGAACATTCCTGCCTTGAATTTCACCCTAATCCACGGGCTCCATTCGCCAACATCAACACTATAACTTTCGCCCTGCACGATAATGTTAGCAGAATCATTATTCAATCTTATTTCCATCGGCGATGGAACTTCAACAATTTCATTCCCTTTTTTGGTCCTTGGCCCATAGACTTCTGTGTCTATGATTCCGTTGTCTTCTGAAACTATTATTATTTTATTCGAACTTTTGTCAGAATCTACCTCTTCGCTGGTATAGTATGTATACCCGCTCAGGAATCCTTTCACATCAGGAACTCCTAATCCTGACAATAGATTTCCTTCAACCTTTTCAGGCGGGAATGTGACAGGCCACCTTATGATTGTCGACGGGATTCCTGCTTTGGAAGTTATCCTCCAGAACGGGTCGGCTTTGACATATGATTCATAGTTTGTCCCTGCAATGCCTGCGACTGTTTTCGAAAGGGAAAGCTCAGGCATGTGAGTTTCAGGATTCCTTCTTATGAAATCAAAGATGTTATGCTTTCCAGGGTTTGTTCCTGTAGCTATGGAAGTCCAGGCGACAGGGCTATGCGGAGGATAGCTTGTGTTCAGGTTCATGTAAGAGCCTGATTCAGAAAGTTTTTTCAGGTTCGGGAGCTTGCCTTCAGAAAATAATTTATCAAGAATCTTCGGGTCCATCCCGTCAATTCCTATGACAAGGACTTTCTCATACTTTGAAGCAGTATTTTTCTTTTGCATCCCAACCAAACCCCCCAACACAACTATCAAGCATACAAAAATGGCAATCAAGACATATGTCAAGGCATTTATTCTTTTTTTCTTTGCCATAATCTTTTGAATCCGTTCTTTATCGGCCTGAAAAACTTCAGGAAAAATGCGCCTATAGCCACAAATATGCTCACTATAACAGGCCAGATGCTGCTGACAATCATCCCTCCAGTGCCTGGGTCAATGTAAGCCAGAACATAGTTTACGGACAACAGTCCAGCTATTACAAAAACAACCCCCTTGTATCTAAACATAATATATAAAGATAAGAAGCCCATTTATAAAGATTATTGTTTTTTCTTAGTCACAGAATAAAGGTATTCTTTGCCTTTATGCTGCAGTTCAAGAAATGAGCAGTTTATAGGGAATCTTGACAACAAATAATCAGATTTGTACTTGTTTAACAGCTGATTCTTTACTGCACATGTTGTGTTTGTGAAGAACTTGTAGCCGTCTAAAGTTTCGCTCTCAAAACCATGCAGCATCATCATCCTTGATGATGGATAGTTGCCTGTCAGCGGGATTACTGCGCCTATTTCAGGCATTGAAAAAATCCTTTTGTACATTATCCCGCTGTTCTTCAGCCAGAGCAGGTCCTGATAGTCATTCTCTGTTATGTACCTATGCCAATGCGTTCTTATGTCCCTCGGGTCGCCTGCTGTTGGAGTGTAGTACTGATTGAAATTGAACATTATCAACAATAAGAGCAGGATTGCTATGGCTCCGTACTTCATGTATGACTGTTTGATATGCTTCATCACAAAATAAACTCCTAAAGCAGAAAGAAATAATGAAGATAGCAGCAGAAGATAGACAATCCTGTGGTATTCAATATAAAGAGTGTAAGGCAGGAAATATGAGAGAAGGTAATA
>CAIVOO010000137.1 GCA_903907555.1 uncultured archaeon
AGCTGCCTTGCTGCATTATCTTTTTCGCGAATTACGCCTTCGTAATAATTCTGCTGGGTTCCAAGACGGGCATCTGCCTCGCTAAGCTTTTGCCTTAGCTCTTCTTCTTTGAATCTTGCATCCTGCAATGCATGCTGGAATCCAAGATTATCAGCTGTTTTAGCTGCCAATTCTTTACTTGCTTTTTCATAATCATGTTCTAAGACAGAAACTTTGTCAACTAATGGCTGATTTCTGGCTGTTTCATATTCAGCCTTGCCTTGAGCGTCGGAAGCTTGTTTTGATAGCTGTTCGATTTGTTCGGCATATTTTTTTAATGCGATAATCTGCCCTTGCATGCGCTGTTCATATTTTTCACTTAAGCTTAAGGCTTCATCTCTTTCTTTATGCAATTTCATAATCTGGTCTACAAAATCTTTGTATTCTTCAGATTCTATAGCAGCAGACCCCTTTTCAGCAGTATGCCCGAGCGATTCTAATTGTGACTTTGCAGCAAGGTATAATGCAGTTATTGAGGAGAGCTGTTCATTTACTCCTTTTAGTTTTTCAAGTTCTGCTTTTGTATCGAGGTAAAGCATTTCATAAGTCTGGAAAGTCTCTAGCTGGTCTTTCAGCTGATCATTTTCCGATGCGAGTGTTGCGCCATATTCTGCGCTCTCAATCAGCGCCTTATACTCTGCTTGTGTTATCTGCACTAAATTATTGCTTGGATTGCTGCTGATTTGCGATGGTGACATGTTTAATATTTCTATTGAAGCGATTGCTAGAATATCCTTGCCTTGGGCGATGGTTACTACCTGGTCCAGGCAAGTTCTTACCATATTTTCAGGTAAATCAGTTGTTAGGTAAACAGTATCATTATTGCCATTTCTTTCAAGCAAACATTTTCCGCGGTTTTTCATCACTCTTCTTAGGTGTGTGCATATGCTGGGCATTTCTTGCTGTATATCCCTTTTCGCGCCATGTTTTTGAGTTAGAACTATCTCATATTTTCGTAATCCCGTATTAGTATCTTCTTCCCCCGACATTATAACTCCTTTATAGTAGTTAAAAAACTCGGATTAGTATATAAAGCTTTCTGATATGAGACGGAGAATTTCCGAAAAACAGAAATTTTACTTTTTAAACTCTTTAGCGGTTTTTATCAAAAAATCAGAACTCAATCCATATTTTTTCTTCAGTTCTTCAGGCTTTCCTGATTCGCCGAAGGTGTCTTTTACACCAATCATCCTTATTGGAACAGGATGCTCTTCAGATAATAGTTCAGCTATAGCACTTCCTAATCCGCAATTGATTTGATGCTCTTCTGCTGTAATCACTTTCCCTGTTTTTTTTGCAGAAGCAACTATTGTTTTCTTGTCAAGCGGTTTTATTGTGTGGCAATTGATTACTTCAGCAGATATTTCTTCTTTTTCAAGCTCTTTAGCTGCTTCCAATGCTTCATTCACCATTATTCCGCATGCAATTATTGTTATGTCCTTGCCTTCTTTGAAAATTTCTGCTTTTCCAATGTTAAATTTTGATTTGATATCAGTTATGATTGGAACTTTTTCCCTTCCTAATCTGAGATAAACAGGGCCTTTGTGCAATGCAGCAGCAAAAGTGGCTTTCTGCGCTTCAATATAATCGCACGGCACAATAACAATCATATTCGGAAGCACTCTCATAATTCCAATGTCTTCCAGCGCCTGATGCGAAGCTCCGTCAGCACCGACAGTGATTCCTGAATGCCCGCCAACTATTTTCACATTCGCCTGCGAATATGCAACACTCACCCTTATCTGGTCCCAGGTTCTTCCTGGCGAGAAAACAGCAAAGCTTGCTGCAAATGGTATCTTGCCCGAGAGCGCAAGCCCTGCAGCAACTCCAATCATGTTCTGCTCTGCGACTCCAACCTCAACAAACCTTTCTGGAAATTTCTTGTGAAAATCAGCAACATGCATCGATTCTTCCAAGTCTGCGCAGAGGGCTACAACATTCTTGTTCTTCTCTCCCAATTCTACGAGAGCCTTTCCAAATCCTTCGCGTGTTGATTTAATATCCATCTTCTATTCTTCCTTTCTCTATCTCCAATTCATTTATTGCTTTCTCTGCTTCATCCTGATTCGGGGCCTTGCCATGCCATTCATACCTTCGCTCCATGAATGAGACTCCTTTTCCAGGTATCGTGTGCGCGATTATTACTGTCGGCTTGTCAAGTATCGTCTTTGCTTCGTCAAATGCATCGATTATTTGATGTATCAGATGCCCGTCAGCTTCGATTACATGCCAGTTGAATGCCTCATACTTCGCTCTCAAGGAATTCAATGGCATCACATCATCTGAAGTGCCTGAAATTTGTATGTTGTTCCTGTCAATTATTACACAAAGATTGTTCAAATGATATTTTGCTGCAAGCATCACCGCTTCCCAAGTCTGCCCTTCATTATGCTCTCCGTCGCTGGATAAGCAGTAGACTCTGTAATCTTTCTTGTCCATCTTTCCGGCCAGCGCCATTCCGACAGCCATAGAATATCCCTGTCCTAACGGCCCGCTTGAATTTTCAATTCCTGGCGTGGATAAATTGTGCGGATGCCCCTGAAGCCTGCTGTTTATTTTTCTCAGAGTCATCAATTCTTCGATAGGGAAATATCCGCTTCTTGCCAGCGCAGAATAAAGCGCAGGGCAGATGTGCCCGTTTGAGAGAATGACCCTGTCCCTTTCAACCCATTTCGGATTTTCTGGATTGTGTTTTATCTCATAGAAATACAATGTTGCGATAATGTCAGACATTCCCAAGGAGCCTGCCGGATGCCCAGAGCCTGCTTCAGCAAGCATTTTGATGACATCCTGCCTGATGGTGTTTGCCATCAGCTTGAGCTTCTTAACGTCTGTAATCTTATGCATGAAGAAAATCAAACCAATTTCTTTTATTTATGTTTATGACTACTGTAAAAAAGTAAACTATCTGTATTTCCCTTTCTTGTAGAAATCATTCTTTTTGCGGTTGAGATATTCTGCAGCTTTCTGCTTCACCCTCTCGCTGTTCGGGGTCTTGAAAATCTTGTAAACCCTGTCAGCAGTATTCACTCCTTTGTCTGGCTGGTCTGTGAACTGCTGGACAAAGTTGTCTCCATCAATTTTTGCTTCAAGTGTATGAGCTTTTGCCTCTCCGGCGCTGTAGGCTGCGTAAATCCTTGCAAGCTCTGCAGGGTTTTCAAGAAGCTTCATTCTCTCTTCCTTCTCCATCCCATTCAATAATGAATTGACAAGCATGGCAACATACTTGATGCTTCCTTTCGGAGAATTAAGTGCTATGTCATATTCATCATAACTCATTATAGGATTTTTGTATAATTTGTCGAGCAGTATAGCAGTGCTTGTCTTGAACTGAGCAGGCCCTTTTGACACATCTTTCGAATATAATTCTCCAACAAAATCTTTCAAATCATCTATGAGTTTTCTTTCGTGGTTCTCATTTTCAAAAATTTTTGCAATGACTTCTGGGGGAAAGTTGCGCTTGCCAGCTTCCTCTCTCATGCAGTCAGCATGTTTTTCTACGAATGTTAGGATTCCTTCAGGCGTGTCCCTGTTGTTTTCTATGTTGTATTTAACAACAGCTGGATCTGTATGTTTGCTGAGGTTGTCGGATGTCGCAACAGAAACATAAACAGATGCTCCTGTGAACAGAGCGGCTGCTGCTGAGAAAATAAGCCCTAGTTTCCTGTCTAAGTTTCCTTTTTGACAGTATTTTGTTCGTGACGTCATAAGATTTTTGATTAAGAACTCATATATAAATCTTTCGTTTTTGTAACCACCCAGAAGTGACAATGAAATGCAGCTATTCGAACCTGCTTTTGTATATTGTAAATAAAGAAACCTATATAAATAAACAACTCATATTTGTTTTAAAAGAGGTGGTTGATGGCTGTTCCTGGCGTAAAGGAGCCTGCGGCTGTTCCGGAAGCTGCAAACGAAGTCAAAAAAGAGGAAGTCAAGAAAGAAGGTTTCTATATAGACTTGACTCCAAAACTTATTCAATTGCCTGATGTAAAGGACAGGAGGCAGATTAACATAAGATACCCGCTTCTGGCGCCTTATGCATTCGCTCATGTCTATTGGGATGATGAAGCCAAGGAAGTGCTTTATACTGTTGAAGAGCCCATATTGAACGATGCTGAGAAGGAAATTCTTGGGCTTATTCTCATCGGCCTTGAAGAAATGATTAACATCAGCTTTGTAAAAGCTGTAAATACAGAACTTCTAATTGATTATCTTGAGAAGAATGTCCAGAACATAATGATTGAGCTTGGCATCAAGATAACTCAAGAAACTTATGATAAGCTGATGTATTATGTCTACAGAGATTCTGTCGGCTTGAATGAAATTGAGCCTATGCTTCACGATTATTACATTGAAGACATCGAATGCAACGGGCACAGCTTTCCGATTTACATTGTTCACAGAAAATATGAAAATCTAAGGACAAACATCACATTTGCAGATCCACAGAAGCTTGTAGATTTTGTTGAGAAGCTTTCGCAGAAAGCAGGAAAATATGTTTCTTACGCAAGGCCGATTCTTGACGGAACACTTCCTGACGGCTCGAGAGTAAACGCAACTTACACAGAAGATATTACCACAAGGGGGCCGACTTTTACAATCAGAAAATTCACAGCAGAGCCCTGGACTCCTATCCATCTTATCAAGTTCAACACAGTCACTCCAGAAATACTTGCATTTCTCTGGATGGTCATCCAATTCAAGTTCAACATAATGGTCATTGGAGAAACCGCTTCAGGTAAGACAACTTTCCTTAATGCGATAGCAAACTTCATACCGCCGGAAGCAAGAATTGTTTCTATAGAAGATACGAGAGAATTGAATCTTGCGCATATCAACTGGCTTCCAGCAGTAACAAGAACAGGATTCGGAATACCGAATGTCCTTGGAAAGCAATTCGGAGAGATTTCATTGTTCGATTTGCTGAGAGAAACTTTCAGGCAGAATCCTGATTACGTTATTTTAGGAGAGACAAGAGGCAAGGAGACTTATGTATTATTCCAAGGAATGGCTTCCGGGCATCCGTCATTATGCACATTCCACGCAGGCTCTGTGGAGATGATGGTAAGGAGGCTTGAAACTCCTCCGATAAACCTCTCGCCGACTCTTGTCGAGTCTCTTGATGTAATCTGCGTTGTCACAAACATAAAAGAAATGGATAAGAGCAAGAGAAGGCTGAAGCAGGTTTCTGAAACCATTGAAGTTTCCACAACTCTCGGAAGAGTAAGTTCAAACACTCTGTTCGAATGGGAGGCAGCGTCGGACAAATTCAACAGGAGAGGAAAATCTGTTGTTTTCGAAAAGCTGTCAAAAAGAACAGGCATTCCTGTCGATACTCTTGAGAAAGACTTGGCAATAAGGACAAAGCTGCTTGCAACTCTCGCAGCGCAGGATATAACAAATTTCAAGGATGTTTCAGCAATATTAAATGCGTTTTACCAGGACAGAGAGAACCTCCTTAAGAAATTCAAAGTAATCTAGGTGATTTATGAGAAGGGATTTTAAGAGAATAAGGGAGCGCTTTGAGAAGATTTCTGCATTGTCTGACATGTACGAAGAAACAAAGGATCCTGCCAAAAAAAGGTTCATACGCTCCGCAATCCTGAGGCTTTCGCTTGAGTCAAGGCAGCTTCTTGGTGCAGCAGAGCGTAAAGAGAAGATATGAAGAACAACAAGAGCTATTCGCAGAAGATTCTGGAACTTCTTGCAGAAGTTGAGAGGTATGAAGCTCTTAAGGAAAAAGTAAACAAAAGTTCAGGCGAGCTTTTCTCAGACTACCAGAGGGGAAGGCTTAACTTTTCTGGCTACGAAAAAATCCAGAGGCGCCTCTTAGGCGGAAGGACAAAAAAAGAATGGGACGCATATTACGATTCTTACACATTGTCGCTTCTGAAGCAGATAGAAAATCTCAACCAAAAAATATTTTCTGAAACTTATGCAGTGAGGATTTTCGGCGGCGAATACCATGAAAAGCTTCACGAAGAGGTGTCAAAGCCTGTCGAGGCTGTCGAAGTAAACGTCGAGAGCATAAAAGAAATTCCTCAGATAAAACCAGAGCCACAAGAGCATGCTGATGAAATGCCGGAAGCCCCGAAAAGGCATCATGCTGAAGAGAAAAAAGCAGAAGCTGTGCAGATTATAGAGCAGCAGGTTGTCCTGCCGCACGCAGAGAGCTCATTGATAAAATGGATTAAGCTGAGATTCGGGGCTATGCCAGAGGCTCCGCACAGGGTAGCAAAAAGGCAGGTTTTCCAGATAGTGGAAAAGGTTCCTGAACCTCTGTCTTTCAAGGAAGAGAAAACTCCTTACATGAAGACTTCTGAATATCTTTCAGGGCTTGTCTCAAGAATATTCGGGTTGAGGAAAGAGACATATATTTCAAAAGCAGCCGAGGCAGGAGTTCCGAAAGAAACAATAATGCTCCGTTCGAGGAGAGGTGCTGCTGTCGAGGTTGCAAAGGCAGAGGTTGCGCCTACACTGCTTGCTGAGGAAGCTGCAAGAATCAAGCGCATAATGGAAAAGCAGGTAGGGCTTAAGGTTTACAAGCCGTCTCTCTTGGGCTCTGTTGCAAACGTTTCAATCAAGAAAATAAGCTTCTTCCTGATAGATGCATTCCCTGACTTTTTCAGGTATCTGTACAACGCGCTTCGTTCTGCGAATGTACAGATGCTTTCCAACACGTATGTAAACATAATGGTGCTGATGTCTATTTTCACATTCATTATTTCTATGATTATTTTCCCGTTTTTATTTACATTGTCCAACAATCTCACAATGACTTTAACCAAGTCATTCATGTCATCTGTAATATTGATGCTGATAACATTCATGGGATTCTATGCCTATCCATTCTCAAAAATCAGGAGGAGAAGAGTAAACATCAGGGCAAACCTTCCGTTCGCAATAAACCACATGGCAGCAGTCGCATCTTCAGGAGTTCCGCCAACAAAAATGTTCCACTTGATTGCAAAATCAAATGAATACGGCGAAGTTTCTGTTGAGGTTGAGAAAATTGTTGAGTACATTGAGCTATTCGGATACGATCTGCTTACTGCGCTTAAATCAGTCGCGGCAATAAGCCCTTCAGACTTATTCAAGGAATTCATGGAAGGAATGATTTCAACAACAGAGTCTGGCGGAGACATAAAAGTTTACATGATGGAAAAATCCAAAGAGGCAATGCTTGAATATGAATTGGAGAGGGAGAAATACACAGAAACAATATCAACATATTCAGACATTTATACGGGCGTGCTTATAGCAGCGCCATTGTTTTTCGTTGCAACATTGTCATTGGTAAGCTTGCTAGGCGGAACAATAGGAGGCATTGGCATAGATGTTGTTATAGTCGTTGGGACATATGTGGTAATACCCTTGCTTAATGGAGCATTTTTGATGTTCCTCATAATGACGCAGCCGGAGATATAAAATGGAATTCAAGAAAAGCTATTTAGTGGCAATCGGAGTCGCGCTATTTTTGCTTGCATTTGCTTACTTGGCATTCTGGGGAAGCGTGTGGTTTATTCCATCAGTTGTTATTTCGATAACTCTTGGCTGGCTTCCGTTCTGGATAGACTTTTTCATAAAGCTGCAAAGGCAGAAGGAGCTCGAGTCAAGATTCCCTGAGTTTGTTAGAAACCTTGTAGGTGCAATAAAGTCAGGAATGCCTGCGCCGAGAGCGATAATACACATTGCTACGCTTGATTACGGGGCATTGAATCCTCACGTGAAAAAGCTTGCGAACCAGCTTGAGTGGGCCATACCTCTGCGTAAAGCTTTAGAAAATTTTGCCATTGAAACAAAAAATGATGTCATCAGGAGAGCTGTCTCTTCTGTTGTCGAGGCAGAACAGTCTGGCGGCAACATAGAGGATGTTCTCGAATCAATAACGCAGTCTGTTATTGAGATAAAGACTTTGAAGCAGAAAAGGAAAGCAGCAATAAACAGCCAGGTGATACAAAGCTACATCATCTTTATTGTGTTCGTGGGAGTCATGATTGTAATCCAGAATTTGCTTATACCTTACATGACAAAGCTTGAGAGCGCAGAGTCATCAAGCGGGATAGGCGGCGGGCTTATAAGGACAGGACTCGGCGGGCTTACAAAGCAGGTGTCAATTGACACAAATTCTATCGAAGGGTTCTTTTCATCAATAATCCAATGGGTAGTCAGCCTTCAAGGAGTATTCCTTATGCTTGCATTGATACAATCATTCTTTGCAGGAATAGTTGTAGGCAAATTATCAGAAGGAGATGTGACTTCGGGAATCAAGCACTCATTCATTATGATGACAATATCATTTTTTCTGATAATGACTGCGCAGGGCTTCTTATGAAAGAGATAATCGACATAAAGCAGGATTCGGAAATCGTCAGGGATTACATAAGCAGATACGGCTTTATGCCTGAGCATAATTTTGAATACTTCAAATGCCTGACTGATGAAGGGCAGCCTGCGTTCTATTACGAGGATGATTTTGGTGTGATGTGCTTCATTTCAGACGAAGGCAAGAGCAAGGTTGTGAGAAGCTTGGTCGAGCCATTGGCAAAACAGGATAACATTCTTAATGCGCTTCAAAAATTCGTGAAATACTGCCTTGATGTCAAGCATTTCGACAAGATTGTTCTCGAAACAAGGCATGAGATTAAGCTGGAGCTTGAAAAGGTTTTCAAGAAATCAGAATACAAGGTGCTGAAGGACAGGTATCATCTGACATGGCCTGTATTCATCATGAAAAATTTTGATGAAAGCCTTTCCGGCGGGAACTGGAAAAAGATGCGCTATTTCAAGAACAAGTTCTTCAAGGATCAAAATCCTGATGTGGGCGATTTTCAGGAATCTGATAAAAATGAGCTGAAAGAGCTTGTCAAGGTGTGGGCAAAGACGAGGACTGCTTCAGACATTGCCCATTATCACAGATACATAAATTTCATAGACAACAATTTCAAGGGCTTTGACATGGTTAAAGTAATCAAGATTAACGGAAAGCCTGTTTCATTCTTCGGCGGGTGGAGAATTGTCAATTCAGGCAACTATTATTCCTGCATTGGGATTTACGATTACAGCTATGAGAACATCGGCGAAGTTTCCAATCTTATCGATTTGACAGAGATAAAGAAGATGGGTGTTGAGAAAGCAGATCTTGGCGGCGGGGAGGAAGCGCTGACGAACTTCAAGAAGAAATTCTTCCCGGACGAATTCTATAGAACGGATATTTATACTGTGAAGAAAAAATAATTAGCTTAACTTGCATCCGCCTGACGGCAAAAATCTTATTATCTCGTCTATCTCCCCGCCAAGCTTCTTTTTTATCAGCTTTGCTACGTCAGAATTCTTGTTGTCGCCAGGTATTATTGTTACGTAATTTTCTGCATTCTTCTTTATCACAGACACAGGACCACCGATTATTCGCCCGTCTTTTATTCCTACTGCCGCTTCCAGTTTTATACCTCTAACAAAATTCTTCTTGCCGTAAATCATGAATGCGCCTTTTGCAATGAACTCTCCTGCCCTTGCTTCCTTGGTTACTTGGTCTGGATTGACATAGAACACTTCTGGGCTGAAGCCGCTCTTCCAGGCTCTTGAATATATCACGCAAATCTCTGCTGCTTCCCTGATTGTTGTTTCAGGTATTTCTTTTCCTTCAGCTTTTATTACTGTGAACGGGCTGCCCGGCATTTCTGTGTGAAATACCAAATCTTTCGGCTCTGCGTGCTTCTTGATAATCAGCTCATTGGTTGTTGCATCGCGTCCGCCAATTACCAGGAATCCGTCAGATGACGTGAACCAATGGAATTTGTCATACCATTCGCGCTTTATCTCGACTTTCGGCTTCTGCTTCTCTTTCAGCTCCTTCTCAACCTGCATCTTCAAGTCATCGAGCTTGTCTTCGTGAACCTCAATCGCCTTCAGAGTGCCGTCTATCTTCTTCTTGAGCTTCTTAGATTTCTCGTAATAGTCTGCAGCATTCTGCTCCACAGACTTGTTTAAGTTGATTTTGAGCTGCATAATGGCTTATAAACAGCCTTAATTTAAATATATAACGCCTCCATGTTTGTAGTCCCTCTATAGTAGTTAAAAAACGAAAGATTTATATAGAGGTGTCTATATTGTTGATATGATGACTCTAGATGAATCCTTATCACAGATAGAAGGCTTGGCGCATCCTTTTAGAGAGTTCGTTGCGGATGTAGTTATCCCTGATGCTGTAAAAAATGCTGTTAAAAATAAAAGAGCATTTATCGCGCCTGATCCTGACACTCTTTACTGGACTTTTATTGCTAAAATACTAGATGGCTATAAGAACGAGCATGCAAAAACTCTTTCTGCAGATGAAACACAAATTCTAGACGGCTACATAAGCGATATTGAAAACCAGCTAAAGAATCCTTCGCCACAGTCATTTAAAGATTTAGACAAAAGGATTTCCATTTTTGAAAGACAGTTATATTGTGTGTCAAAAAACAGCAAGAATCTTGGGTATACCCCATTTCACGTTTTTAATTTAACACTTCCAGGAATTAAAAATACTTTGAACATATTTTCAAAGAAATGCGGAGATGAAATTGAAGTTGTGAAAAATTCAGTTACTGACACTTTTTTGTCCGAAAGAAATTGCAATACCCCTAAAGTCTATCATTACGATATGAATTATTTGATGATGTTTACTGAGTATATTGGGGAAGATCTTGCACAGATATTTGGGCGGCTGGAAGGCATGATCGAAAGTCCTGATGATTTCTCGACAGTCAACGGACAAAAAATTGAGATTTTAAAAGGTGTAGTTGACACTTTGATTGTCGATTCTTATGTAAAACTCGCAGATTCTGAAAAGGCGTATGAAGTGCTTGCTGGACGCATGATGAAAAAATCCAGCAAAATTACCATACCGCAAGAAAACTATGTAGATAGATTTAACAAAAAAGTTCTGGAAAGCTTGGAATTTGTTATCGGAAAACACAATGTGAAAGCAGGTGTTGAGCGTGATAATTCCGGAAATGAAAAGAATTCATTTCCAATATATGATGGTAAGGATGCTGATTTCTCAGGGTTTATTGATAATTTCTCAGGAATAATCAAGTATGTCGATGAGAAGAAATGCTTGTTGAAGGACTTGATAAATGGAGATCAGCATATAAAGAACATAATGCCGAAGGATGGCAAATATTATGGCTGCGATACAGAGTATCTTATTTTCGGGCTGATGCATAGGGATCTGTTTAACATGTTCAGGTTTGCAGGTTTTAGGAATGAAACATACTGCAACATGCATGCTATTTCTCAAGACAAAGCAGGCATAGAAAAAATGAAGGAAATGCTGGCTGCAGGTTTTGTTGAAGATGAGATGAAGATTGTAAAATACACATATAACTCATTAAAAACCCGCCTTGAGCAGGAGTCTTTGAAGGTTCCTGACAGCAATGATACTAAAGCTGTTGCTTTTCATGAAGCTATTGTTGCAAAATTAAAAGTATTCAATGTAGCATATAAAGATGAAGATGAGTTTGTAAAAGTTTTCAAGTACAGCCAGATGTTTGAGCACCTTGTTAATTTCGCAAGAAAGGTTAAAGATGTTAAATTTTCTGAGACTTCAGGAAATTTGCAGTCTGTAAGATCAGATTTAGCTGAGGCGATATTCTCATACCACAGGTTCAAAAATGCTGTCAAAGATCTGGCGGCTGACGAAGATAAAAAATACATGACTAAGGATGAAGCTAATAGATTAATCAATTCTGTTGATGGGCTTTTCTCAAAATATGATGACAAGCCAATATTTTTTAAGAAAATGTCTGGGTATGATGAAATAGTGACATTTAAGAATGCCAGGGAGGAGATTGATGATTCCTTGCTTATACAGTACGTGAAAGATTTCTCTTCAGGCTATACAAAATTCACTCAATTGCCTAACATGATTGCAGCTGCTGAAAGAGGAGAGGCAGATTATCCTGAAGTTCCTATTTTCCAGAGAGAAGGCCGTAATAGAAACAATCATTCTCAGCCACAGCTGGATGAGCCTCAAAGCGGAACAGTCTCAAGCAAAAAGCCAAAAAGAAATATTTTGAAAATCGCAGCTGGAGCTTTGGTTGGAATTGCAACTATTTTGGGCGTTGGTATTGGGGCGAATTCATATTTCTCATCTAATCAACCAAATACTCCTGAAGTTGTAAAGACAGACAAGCCTGGAGATTCAAATCAGCCGACACAAAAACCCGAAGATTCAAATCAACCAATTCTAAAAAAAACTACTGGAATCGGTTTTTTGAATGATATTATTGAAGAAAATGGAAGAATAAGTACTGCTTTAGACAGATATTCTGGCAGAATTAATATGATACCCTACACTGTCAGATCAAAAAATGATACTCCAAGTGGAGTAACAAAAAAATCTGTCCCTACAAATGCATATTATGATATGAGAAATTGGTTTATTGATACATATGTTAAACCTAACATGAAAAATGGCATTCTCCCAATAAATGCGAAGTTTGAAGTTCCCGACTTCAGAAATTTAGATGCTGTTGCAGCGATATATTTTATGGCTGCAGGCAAAAAAGAGCTGATGACCAAAAACTTCTATTTTGCTCAAGTTGAGGAAAATGTGAATCGCATAAATTTTGCAAAAAAGTATAGTATTAGTCCTAAAGATGTTTGGGTATTCAACACTTCAACTTTAAGATTAAGCCAGACTGATGGCCCAAGAGCAGGCATGGACTATTATTTAATACCTAAAAATAACGGGAAAAAAATAATGAAAAAAGTCATTGATAACTACAAAAATAATTAGATAATTCTACAGATTTATCGCAACTGTTGATGCAGAGAAATCCATTATCTGGTATGTGAGCATCATAAGGTATGCCAAGATTATTCTTTCATTCGGTGGCGCTTCTGACATATTCGATTTTATCTCGGCAATAATCTTTTTGCCCATGTCTGCGATTTTGTTGAACCTGTTTACGTCAAAAGAATAATATGCTTCATAATACTCCCTCAAGTGTTCGTTGGAGCTCTTGAATATCGAAAGAAGATTCTTGCTGAATTTTTTCATTTCAGTGGCTTCTATATGATCTATTATGTATTTGTAATTGTCGCATACTTTCTCAAGGTTCCAGACTATTGTGTAATTAAAGGAGATATTCTTGTTCGACACGTAATTTTTATTGATGAGCCTCTCGCAAAAGTTTGTCAGCTGGTTGTTTGTTCTTTCTGTTATTACAATACTTTTCAGTTCGCTGATTTTATCCTCTTTCATGAATTCATATGTGCTTTCAGCCATTGATAACGTGACAAGAAAAGCTCTTCTCAGGACTGTGTCAAACTCTTCAGGGTTTTCTACTGAAACGCTCTTCAATATGCATAACTTGTCAGTCTGCTTGCTGATTACAAACCCCAAAAACAAGTCACTAACCACTTGATGGATTACTGGAAGATTATCTTTTGAGCCGTAAATCAGCTCTATTTCTTCATAACCCTTTTTATGCAGTGATGAAAGCACCCATTTTATCGCCCTTGTGTTCAATGCGCTGATATCTATTGATATCCTCATGGGAGTCTTTGCTTTTGTTTCAGAGCTTGGCGTGATTTGGATAGAATTTTCTGACTCTTCTATATTTATCTCGTCACCTTTTGAAAGATTGTTCTTCTTGGCCCATGCTGCCGGCAGGCTTATCATTAGTGTCGATGGCCCTATTTTAGCGATTTTTCTTATCATAATGGATAGTTAAGCATGAGTACTATATAAATATTTCTATTATATTATAATGTTATTATGTAT
>CAIVOO010000138.1 GCA_903907555.1 uncultured archaeon
ATCTGATGGAACCCTGCCAAAATAAACATCGCTCAATGAATATGTCTTATAGCTGTGCGGCTTTCCGACATAATTTACTAATAATCTAGAGTCCTTGAAAGAAATCGTCTTGTTCCAGTATTTCTTGTAAATCTCATAAGCGAAGTTTCTATAATCGCCAATTACATTGACATTCAACGCCCTGACTATTCCATCGCTGTCAGATATCACATTGACATAAGCAAGCGTGGCATTTCTCATTTCAGGAAGCGGAAGAAGCTTATCCTTGCCATAAAGCTGATTATCTTTATTTTCAAAAGAAGAGTACTCCATTGTCAGCACAACATTGCCTGCGTTTGTTATCGATTCGCCCAGAGCTTTATCCTGAGTTTCATCGGATTTCTCAAAGAATGCGACATCTATTCCGATAACTTCGCTTCCATTGAGATTATCTATTGTCTGAGCAAAAACACTCCTGTTCCAAGGCCATCTGCCAATCTCCTGTATGCTTTTGTCGTCGATAGCAACAATCACAATTGTGTTAAGAGGCGTTCTTCCTCCGTAAAGGCTGTCGCTGATGCTCAATTGTATGTTGGAAAAGAATCCAACTTCAAACAGGATGCATAAAGCAAAAGAAACTAGCAAAGTCAATAAAAATCCAAAAAGTAATTTTTTGTGATGAAACTTCATCTTGTGCTGTTCAATTTATCACGAAGACTATCAGCATCTGTTAGCTGGCCTCTTACATAATTGATAATTTTCTCTTTGTCAACACCGGCAGTCTCTGCATAATTCATCTGTTTCTTAATTTCGTCATTTATTTTCTTTATCTTGCCAATTGATGCAGTCTTGACAGGAGATTTTGCAATGAGCTCGTTGTCATCCAGCTTTCCGATATCTATGTCAGCAAGAGCATCCTTAATGTCCTGGTCTGTGAATTTGTACTGGCTTCTTGCCATGTCAATCAGCTTCTTGTTTTTGCTGATTTCCCTCTCTCTCAAAAGCTTGAGCCTTTCTATATTCTTGAGTATCTTTGCCTGCACCTTTGCCTTTTCTTCAGGTGTTAATTTTGATTTTTGCAGCTTATTTTTTGCACTTCTAGTAATCTTCTCATCTGCAGAAACCTGCTGCTTTTCTCCGTCTGCGGAGACGTCAACAGTTCCCTCTCCAACCAATATTTGTGATTCATCTAGCTCGGGGAAATAATCAACCTCGAATTCTGTCCCCCTGACTGTCGCGACAGTTGTCGGAGTCTCTACATCATAGCCTTCGACGCCAGTGAGCTTTGTGAACTTGTGCCAGGTGCTTCCGCTCTCAACTTTTACTGAAGGATTGGATTCGCTTAATTGCTTGAGGCTGATTTCAGTATTTTTTTCCAAAGCAATAATGATTGATTCGTATAATATTACAGATGCTTCGCCATCTCCTGTTTTTATTCTGTCATTCTCTTTCAGCTGCATGCCTTCTGTTCCAGAGACCCATGAGTTACTCCTGAAAACCTGCACAGAGCCGCTCTCGACATGCAGAGTTGCTTCTTCTGTTGAGCTTGTGAAGAATGAGAAGTACACTGCAACTCCAGCGATGACCAGCAGGACAATAATAATAGCTGGTATAAGCCATATCAGTTTAGATCTAACCCCCTTTTCATGTTTATCTGCCATAATTATGCAATTTGCAAAATGATATTTATAAATCTATCCAGCCAAAACCCTTATAAACCCCTATATATTAGACTAGTCGGGTGAGGTGTTTATGGCTACTGAGATTGAGTATATAATGAATTCATTGCAGTCTCTGCTTGATTTTACTAAAGTTCTTGTTGGCGGAGTATTTGGACTGTATGTAATAATATTGATAGTTAGGTTAAGGGAATACTTCATGTTCAAGAAAGAGCTGAAAAAAATACTTCAGAGGCTTGATAGCCTAGAAAGCCACTTCAAGATACGCGAGCCGATAAAGGAAGGAAGAATGAAAAAGGCTTTCAAAGCTATCGGCAAGAAAGAGAGAAGATATCATGAAGAATTGTTGAAGAGCAAATTATAATGGACGAATTCAAGAAAGAGATTGTGAAGCTGCTGGCAGCAAAGAGTTTTGCAGTAGCTGAGTCCTTGCTAGAGGTTCCTCCAGACCACAAGATGGGGGATTATGCGCTCCCATGCTTTACTCTGTCCAAAGAATTAAAGAAAAGCCCTGCGCAGATTGCAAAAGATATTGTAAAGAATGTTGAGCCTAACGCAATGATCGTTAAAATTGAGGCGGTAGGCCCTTATGTCAATTTCTTTGTCTCAAGCGAAAAACTTGCAGAGATTGTATTCGAAGATGCATTCAAACTGAAAAACGACTATGGAAAATCCTTGATTGGAAGGGATAAAGAGGTCATGATAGAATACTGCGGACCTAACACAAACAAGCCTCTGCATCTCGGGCACATAAGAAACATGCTCATCGGCGCAACATTGTCAAACGCTTTCGAAGCCTGCAACTACAAGGTTGTAAGGGCAAACATCATCAATGACAGGGGAATACACATATGCAAGTCGATGCTTGCCTATCAGAAGTTCGGGCATGACAGGGAGCCTGACAAGAAGCCAGACCATTTTGTAGGCGATTTTTACGTCATATTCGCAAAGAAATCAGAAGAAGACCCGAAGATGGAAGAGGAAGTCTATGAGATGCTTCAGAAATGGGAAGATGGGGACAAGGAAGTCCATGCCTTGTGGAAGAAGATGAACAACTGGGTCTACAAGGGATTTGATGAGACTTATACAAATCTCGGAATAAAGTTTGACATTAACTATTACGAATCAGAATATTACAAGGAAGGCAAGAAGATGGTTATGGAAGCCATTGAGAAAGGATTATTCTCAAAAGATGATGATGGCAACATAGTTGCTGATTTATCGCAATACAAGCTTCCAAAGAAAGTGGTTCTCAGGGCAGACGGCACAGCAATTTACGTTACTCAAGATATGTACCTTGCTAAATTAAGGTTTGACCAGTATCCTAAAATGGACAAGCTGCTCTATGTTGTCGGCTCTGAACAGAACCTTCATTTCCAGCAGCTGTTCAAGATTCTCGAGCTTATGCACTTTGATTTTGCGCAAAGGATGGTGCATGTCAGCTACGGGATGGTAAATCTTCCGTCAGGAAAAATGAAGTCAAGGGAAGGGACTGTTGTTGATGCTGACGACTTGATTAATGAAATGACAGGCGTTGCGCTTGTCGAAGTCAAAAAAAGATATCCTGAGCTTGGCGAAAAGGAAACGATGAACAGGGCAAGGATTATAGGAATGGCTGCATTGAAATTCTTTTTCATAAAGCATGACCCCATGAAAGATTTTGTCTTCAATCCTGCAGAATCAATCTCCTTTGACGGAGAGACAGGCCCTTATGTGCAGTACACTTACGCAAGAATATCATCAATAATTGCAAAGAACAACGGAAAGGTTGAGAGGGCAATTAATTATTCTTTGCTGACGGAGGATGTAGAGAAAAGACTTATAAGAAAGATAGCAGAATTTCCTGTAGTTATAGAAGCTACAGTCTCAGGGCTTAAGCCGCCGTTGTTATCAAGATATTTGCTTGACTTGTGCCAGGCATTCAATGAGTTTTACCATTCCTGCCCGATACTCCAGTCTGATGAAGAGCTGAAGAATGCAAGATTATTACTTGCAAGCTGCACAAGGCAGGTGATAAAGAACGGGCTGACAATTCTGGGAATAGACTATCTGGAAGAGATGTAAAAACAGGGAGCCGGGGATCTCTCCCCTGCCTATGGGGGGTCTGGCACTTTTTGACCCGCAAAGGTTTCGCGGCCGGAAATTTTCGGCTGCGAAAAATATTAAAAAATTTGAGCCTGAGAGAAAATTTTCCGGAAAATTTTCGGCAAAAAAGTTTTGAGCACTAAAAATTTTGGTCGCAAAAAAAATTTAGTCCAAAAATTTCTGGCCAGAAAAATTTCAAAGCCAGAAAAATCCGGCCATGAAAATTTTTAAGTGTAAAAATTTCCCGGTTTGATCGCCCGGAAAACCGGCCGAAAAAACAGAGGTCTCCGGCGTGAGCAGTCCTCCGGGCCCGGCAAATTTTTCCGGAAAATAATTTTTGTTCCCAAAAATTTTACCGCTTGGAAATTTTTAGCGCGAAAAATTCCGGGCAAAAAAATTTCACGTCCGAAAAAAACCGGCTTAAAAATTTTTGAAGCACAAAAATTTCCGGTCTGAAAAATTATGAGCGCGAAAAAAAGTCCGGTCTGATCCATCCGAGATCCAACA
>CAIVOO010000139.1 GCA_903907555.1 uncultured archaeon
CAGAGCAGAACTTCACTGCTGAAAACCAAACTGCAGGAATCGGGCTTTTAACAAACGCCACAGTAGGAGCTAACTTTACTGTCGCATTGTTTGGTGATACAGAGCCTGGCGGTGTGGGAGCATTGACTAACGGATTCAACTTCGTTGATTTCAATGTGACTACAAATGAATCAGGAGCTGTGCAGTATTATCTTATAAAAATTTATTACACAGATGCTGAAGTTGAGGCATTGAAACTGAAAGAAAGCTCGCTGCAGATTGCATGGTATGATGAAGGCGGGGCAGGATGGACAAAGCTGTCTAAAAATAATCCGCCTTTTGTTTTAGATGCTGGCGTTGATATGGACAATAATTATGTGTGGGCTGAAGTCACGCATCTTAGCTTGTACGGAATCACTGGCTCAACCGCAGGAGGCGGTGGCGGCGGTGGAGGCGGCGGTGGTTCAGGAGGAGCTGCAGGAACAGGAGGTTCAACACCGACAAATGCCACGCTCGAGTCTTACATCATGGAGACTTGTCTTAAACAGGACCAGGGCGTAAGCTTCTATATCAAGAGGCTGAAGCAAGTGCTGACTATGGATAACTTAGAGGAGAACAGATTGATGCTGAACAATAATGTTGTGACAATAGTTCAGTCAACGACAGAGTATTATGATGTTGACAACAATGGGATACCTGACACTAAAATAGTCAGCTCAAGAAGGCTTGAGACAAAGTCGTGCTTCGAGATATATGAAGTGAATGAGGCATTGTACAGCAAGACAGGAGTGCCGAAGACGGCAGAAGAGGCGGCAAAGGAAGCTGAAACACAGCCGACAGAAGGCGCAAAGCCAGGAGAACAGTTAGCTCCAGCAGCACCTTCGCCAGAAGCAAAGCCTGCAGAAAATAAAGTGATAATGAGCAAGGTTGCAGTCTATCTGGCATGGATAATACCTGCAGCAATAATTGTTGCACTGCTTGCTTTATACTTTGTATTAAGGCCGAAGAAGCATTAAATTTGTTTATTTTTTTTATTTTAATTAGAAAACATTTATAAACAAAAAGGGTGTTTATGGATATAATTGACAATAAAAACCAAGGGGTGTTTGAAATGGATGAAAGAGTGAGTAATAAAGTTAGTTCTATGTTATATAACTCTGCAGCATCAAAGTTGATGTTCGCACTCCTTGTCCTGGTTTTTACGTTGGTTAGCGTGAGCTCTGTTTTTGCGCAGCCTTCACCTGTGCCGACTGTCTCTGTGGTTTTGGTATCGCCTTATGCAGACCAGCAGGTAATACAGAACGATCCTTTCGACTTCATAGTGAATGTTACTTGTAACGGAGGATATTGTGGGGACGTGAATGTCACTTTGGATCCAACAGCGACCAGGCCTTTAAGGATTCTTGAGTATTTTGATGGGGAAGAAAATGATTATGACGGCTCTTTAGCACAGTATCTTGTTGGACATGGGCATACTGTTTTAAGACTAAACGATGTTAGTGGTTGTAATCCTAATCCAGAATCAGAATGCATCGATCTAGATGGTGGCAATTTGGATCTTAATGACTACCTTGATTATGATGTCTTAATCAGGATACATTCCTGTGGCGGTGGTGCAGTCCTTAACTTGGAGAATTGGTATTCTCAAGGCAAGGGAACTGTGGAGATGCTCGGTTCCGATATGTATAATGA